>CAYODK010000115.1:0-17360 GCA_964402695.1 uncultured Verrucomicrobiota bacterium | reverse complement strand
TGCATCTGCGATGCGGGAGGTTTTCCCTCCGCGTGAGCTCTGGTTGTGACCGGGATCTGTTGCGCGACGTACTGACGTTACTCGGGGAGCTTTCATGCTGAGCCTGCCGTCGTCGGTGCGGGTCTGGAACGTGTAGTCGCCGTTGGTCGGCGCCACGAACGTGCCCGTGAAGCGCGCGTAGATGTTGACGGCCCTGTTGTCGCGCTGGTCCAGGGGCACGGGGAACCACGGCGCGCCTGCGCCGCCGAAGCTGAAGGTCGCTCCCGCCGAGGCGCTCGAAGCCTCGACGAGCTTGTTCGTGCCCGCGAGGAACCCGTCCAGCGACTCCGGCGACCACAGCCGCGGATCCTCGTTGTTCACGCTCCAAGTTCCGGCGTTGTAGTACTCGCCCAGCAGGCCGTTGCCGGTGACCTCGAGCGTCGCGCCGCCCGCGACCAGCACCGGGCCCTCCACGTCGCCGCTCACGACCGCGCGGCCGGCCTGCACGTCGAGGGTCCGCCCACCCGACAGCCCGCGCGCCAGGTGCAGCACCCCGTTCCCTGTCTTCGCGAGCGTGGCGAGGCTTCCCTGCAGGACTCCACTGAAATACGAGGTTGCGTTGTTGTTTCCCATCGACAGCGTCGTGACAGAGCCCACGCTGTCCGTGATCGAGCCGACGCCGCCCAGCCCGTTGAACGACGGGCTGAAGCCCGCCAGATCCATCGTCGTCCCCTGGCCGAGGATGAGGTTCCCCTTGCCCGCACCCGTCGGGATCGCCCCGGCGTCGCCGAGCACCAGGTTGCGGCCCGCCACGATGGTGTCGCCGGTGTAGGTGTTCGCCGCGTTGAGGAACAGCGTTCCGCCGTAGCCGTTCGCGACAAACTTCGCGGCCTCGGTGATCGGAGCGTTGAACGCGACGGAACCATGGCCCGACACGGTCAGCGTCCCGGTGGGCCCGACGGTGCCGTTGAACGTGACGTTATTGAAGCCCTCGACGGCCATGTGGGCCGGGCCGGCGATGGCGCCGTTGAACGTCAGCGCCCCGTTGTCCGTCGGAGAACCGCCACCGAAACGGACGGTGTTGGAGATCACCATGTCGTTGCCGATGGTCCGCGCGACCGTGCCGCTCGGGACGATGCGCCCGCCGGACATGTAGAACGTATTCGGCCCGAGCGCGTTGTTGTGCCCCAGCCGCAGCGTCCCGTTGCGGAGGTCCATGGTCCCGCCGAAGCCGCTGTTGTCGCCGGAGAGCGTGATCGTGCCGGCACCCATCGTCTTGCCGGCGTCGTTCCAATTCAGTTCCAGCTTCGAGGAACCCGAGATCGGACCGGCGATCTCGCCGGAATCGCCACCGCCGTACGCCACGATGCGGCTGTCCGCCGCGACGGTCACCGGGCCGCTGATCGTGCCGGTGCTGGACAGCCGGATCGCGCCGAGATGCCCTGCCGTCTCGTTCCACCCGAAGCCCTGGATGGTCACGGCATTGGTGATCACGGAGGCCTCGGCCGGCCAGAGCTGCCCGTTGATGTCGCCACGGACGTCCACGTCGCCCGTGCCCAGAGGCGCGATGCTGGCCCACGCGGTCCCCAGGCGTCCGTTCGTGATCAGCGTGCCGCCGGAGTAGCTGTTCGTGCCGCGGAGGTAGAGGTTCCCCGCGCCGGACAGCACCAGCTTCCCCGGACCGTCGATCGCGCCGCGGAGGTACATGCTGTTGCCCGTGCCCGAGACCAGGAACTCGGTGTCGGACTCGAGGCGGAACGGAGCCGGCATGTCCGGATTGCTGTTGCCGAAGCCGGCGGCCGGGTAGTTGCCCACGATCCCGCCCTGCATCACGTTCGTCCACAGGTAGGTCGGACTTCCGCCATGTCCCGCCAGGGCCAGCAGGGCCCCGGGCTTCACGTAGATGCTGCCGGGCGTCCCCACACCCACGGTCGCGCCCTCGATCGCCAGGATGCCCTCGTTCACCACGATGGACCCGGTGTTCGAAAGCACCGTCGAGACGAACATCAGGGTGCTCGTCCCGGCCTTGGCAAGCTGGTGACCGTTCAGGTCGAGGAATCGCGTCGTGCCGCCGCGGAAGTCCATCTTGCCGGGCGTGTTGATCGTCGTGTCGCCATCCAGCGTCACCCGCCGCACCGCGTCGTTGTTGCCGGTCGGGAGCCCGAGCCGTACGACCGCGCCGGTACCGGCGATGCCGTGGCCGGAGAGGCGCAGCCACTCGTCACCAAGGACGACACCGGATCCGATCTCCAGGGTCGCCCCGTTGGTGACGACGGTTCCCCCGACGGCACCGGAGCCCAGCGCGGTGTTGTGGCCGGCCACCACCGTGCCCTCGGTCGCCCACACCGTGCCGGTGAAGGTGTTCGGGGTGCCCAGGGTCAGCGTGCCGGACCCCGTCTTCCGGATCTCCGTCCAGCCGCTGATGTTGCCGGTGCCGGTGAACGCGTAGTTCTGCGAGCCCGAGACGACCATGCCGTCGGGGCGGACGACCGATCCGACCGTCACCGCCGCCACGCCGCCATCGTCGAAGACCGCGCGGTCGAACGAGTAGAACTTCTCCGCGCCGAGGGCCCACGCGGCGGTGTTCGTCGTGTCCCACACCGCCGACCCGGAGCCGTCCCAGGTCAGCACCGCGCTGCTGCCGGTGACGACCAGGTCGACGAGGCCTCCGCCCTCCGCGAGGCCGTTCCAGCCGAAGCGGACGTCGCTGCCCGGCGCCCCGAGCACCGTCCCGGCGAACGCGGTCGTCTTCGTCCCGCCATAGGTGAAGAGCGTGTAGTTCCCGGCCGCCATGCCGGAGATGGGATCAACGCGGACGGCGGCGCCGTTGGGCTCGAGGTCGCCTCCGACGTCGACGCGGTCCGCGGTGCCGATCAGCGTCGCGCTCTGCCCCACCTCGAAGAAGTTCGTCATCGCAGTGCTGAGAATGAGGTTGTTGCCCAACGTCATCGTCTGGGCCGAGTTGGCCCCTCCGGGCAGGAGACGGGTGCCGGCCTGCATCTCGACGTTCCCGTTCACCGTTCCGCCGCCCTCCAGGGACCCGGTGGTTCGCTGGAACGCCGTCAGGGCCGTCGCGTCGAGCGTGGCGCCCTGGAGCACGACGATCTGGGACGCCCGCGGGATGTCCGCCGAGGCGCCGAGGGCGAGCGTCCCGTTGCCGCCGATCGTCAGCGGCCCCGTGTTGGTCAGCCCGCGGTTGAAGGAGGCGGTGATCCCGTCGATCGTCAGGACCTTCGCCGCGCCGCCGTTGTTCCATGCGGCGTCAAAGACGAGGTCGCCCGTGCCCGCGGCCCCGAGCGTGACGTTCTGCGAGAGCGTCATGGAGTTGGTCACCGTCCGGGCGGTCGCATCGGCGGCCTGCAACCGCACAGCCGCGCCGTTGAGGTTGACGGCCGCCGTTCCCCCGCCGAGCGCTGCGTCGCTGCCGAGGACCAGCGTACCGTTGTTGATCGTCGTTCCATTGGTGTAGGTGTTGTCGGCATTCAGCGTCAGCCGGCCCGCCCCGGCCTTCGTCAACCCGCCGTTGGCGACGACGCCGTTCACGACCACGTCGCTGTTCACGGTGACCGTCCGCGTGGCATTGGAGAGGTCCACTCCCCCGTTCAACGTCAGGAGCCCGTTCCGCACCGTGTCGCCCAGCGTGATGTTGCCGGACACGCCAAGGGTGTTGGCCAGGGCGATCGCCGTCGATCCGGTCGAACTCATCCCCTGACCGGTCAGGGCGACAGGGCCGGACCCGAGGGAACTGTCGTTGCCCAGCCGCAGGAACGTGCCGCCCAGCGTGCCGCCCGAGTAGGTGTTCGCGGCCGACAGGACGATCGACCCGGCATCCGAGAACCGCAGGAGACCGGTGCCGGTGATGGGGCCGTCGACCGTCGCCACCGCGTTGCCGCTCCAGATGTTGAACTCGCCGCCCAGCGGGCCGAGCGTGAAGCCGCGGGTCGATTCGAAGGTGAACTGGACGTTGTTCTGCACGCGGATGTAGCCGCCGTTCATCGTCACGTTGTCCGCCTGGAGCGCGCCGGGCGCGACACCCCATGCGTTGTTTCCGGAGTTGATGACAACCCCCGCGTTGTTCGAGATGATCGTGCGTCCCGAATACGTGTTGCCGGCGATCAGGGTCACGACGCCCGTCGATCCGACAACGACGTCGCGCGCCCCGGACAGCGTGCCGATGGAGAGCCCGGTGTTCCCGTTCTGACGCGCGCCGGCGCCGCCGCCGCCGAGATGGTAGGCGTTCGGATCGGCCGGGAGGATCGTGCCCAGGAACGTGACGTTCATGTTGGTGGCGGCGCCGACCCACAGGTCGGGATGGCTGCTCATGTCGAGCACGCCCATCGCGTTGTTGACGCCGATGCCGATCGTCCCATCCGACGTCGTATCGATCGCGGCCATGAAGGCGGCGTCGAGCGGGTGGGCCGCGCTGCTGTAGGTTTCGATGACCCGTGACCCGCTGACGAGGAGGGCCGGGGACGGCAGAAGGTCCGGCCGGGCGAATTGGCGGATGCCGCCGTCGTTCCACGTCACCGTCGCGCCGTCCGTCGCACCCGGCGCGTTGACGAGGAGCCGGCCGCCCCGGTTGATCGTGATCGCCGCCGATCCCGCCGTGTTCGATCCGCTCAGGGCCAGCGTGCCGCCGTTGCCGCCGGCCGTGATCGCCGCGCCCTGGAAGCCGCGGGAGGAGATATCCAGCCTTCCGCCGTTGATCGTCGCGTCGCCCGAGCCGAGAGCATTCCGGGTCAGGGCGTTCAACGTGCCGTTCTGGATGATCGTGCCGCCGCTGTAGGTGTTGCCGGTGAAGTTCGAGATCACCCGCAGGTTCAGGGTGCCTCCGCCCGACTTGGTGAACGAGGCGGCCCCGGAGATGGGCAGCCAGTTCCACACGGTGCTGCCGCCATTGACATCGATGACGCCCCCGGCCGCCCCGCCCACCGTGATGCCGCGGTTGGCGTCGTCGAGGTTGATGTTGCCGCCGATCTGCAGCGTGCCGCCGTTGTAGAGGGTGAGGTGATTGTTCGCAAACGAGGCCGGGTTGGCGCCGAGACGGTTCTCGTCGTTGATGACCAGCACCATGCGGTTGCTGACGACCATGCGCCCGGTGTAACCGAGGTTGGCAGCGGTCGTCAGCTGGCTCGTCGCCATCGTGCCCGACGTGAAGGTGCTGTAGAAGACGAGCTCCTGATCGCCCGTGATGGAGGACCGGATCTGGAACGTGCGGCCGGCGCCATCCGTGCCGATGCGGGACGGCGCCAGCACGGTGATGGTTCCCGCCAGGCGGGCAATGTCCGGCGTTCCGCCGGCCGATCCCTGCCAGACGCCGCCCCCGTTGAGCAGCAGCATGCCGACCGTGATCGTGTTCGATCCCTTGAACAGGAGCTGACCGCCGGGATCCAGCCGGAGCGACCGTCCGCCGAAGACATACGACGTGGCGCCGGGCGGAGTACGGACGTTGAAGCTGGAGATGTAATCGTTCGCGGCCGACGGCACGACACCGTCGCTCCAGTTGGTTCCGTACAGGAACGCGGAGTGATTCATCGCGTCGTGTGCCTTCTGGGTCACGTCCGCCGGCCGGGCCGGGCCGGCCAGACCTGCCATGAGCACGACGAGGTTCAGGACTACGGCTGTCTCACGCCTCATGATCCTCTTCATCGTCCGGATCCTCCGTTCGCCCCACGGACGCCCCGTCCCGTCCCGGCGGCCTCGCAATGATCATCGCGCGCGACACTCGTCCCTGGAAAGAACAATTTCGGAAAAAGTTCCTGAGGGTTGTTCCCATGGATGCCGGCCCGGAGCAGGGCCTCCTTTTCGCTTGTGTCCCGTCCCGCATCGCACCAGTGTAGGGCGTCCGCCAGGAGAACCACGTCATGCATCGCAGGGCCTTCCTCGCCCGATCCGCCGGCACCGCCGGCGCGCTGGCCGCCGCGCCCGCCCTTCTTGCCGCCGCGCCCCGCGCGGCCGGCGCGGCGGAGTACGCAACGGTCGCGTCGACACCCAGGGCCGCGCGGCGCTTCGGCGATGCGCGCGACTGGTTCTTCGACGCGCGCTTCGGGATGTTCGTCCACTGGGGCCTCTACGCGATCCGCGGCTTCCACGAACAGGAGCAGTGGCGCGCCCGCGTGCCGCGCGCCGAGTACGTGAAGCTCGCCGGGCAGTGGAACCCCGTGAAGTTCGACCCGGACGCATGGCTCGACCTCGTCGGGGCCGCGGGCATGAAGTACCTCTGCCTGACGACCAAGCACCACGACGGGTTCTGCCTCTGGGACACGAAACAGACCGCCTTCAACACGATGAACACGCCGTACGGGAAGGACGTCGTCCGCCAGCTCGCCGACGCCTGCCACCGGCGCGGCGTGCCGCTGTGCCTCTACTACTCCATCGCCGACTGGAACCAGCCGAACTACCCCAACGAGGGCCGCCACCACGAGCTGCCGCCGCAGCCCGGCGACTCGCCCGACTGGATGAAGTACCTGGAGTTCCTCAAGGCCCAGGTCCGCGAGCTGTGCACGAACTACGGCGAGATCCATGGTTTCTGGTGGGACATGAACGTGCCCAAGCACGTCGACCCGTCCATCAACGCCATGATCCGGAAGCTCCAGCCGAAGGCCGTCATCAACAACCGCGGCTTCGACGAGGGCGACTTCGGAACGCCCGAGCGCGACTACGACCAGAAGGCCGGCGACGCGGCGGGCTTCGAGCGGCCGACCGAGGCGTGCCAGTCCGTCGGCATGGAAAGCTGGGGCTACCGGAAGGACGAGGATTACTACACCGACCGGCACCTGCTGCGCAGCATCGACGCCTACCTCGCGCGCGACGCGAACTACCTGCTCAACGTCGGTCCCGACGGCTCGGGGCTCATCCCGGACGGGGCCGCCGCGATCCTGCGGCGCATCGGCGCGTGGCACGCGGAGGTGAAGGAGGCGTTCGACGGCGTCCAGCCAGCCTCGCAGCTCACCTCCAACCGCAATGTCCTGCTCACGCGGCGCGCCAACACGATCTACGTCCACCTGCACAAGGATCCGGCCGGCGACGCGGTGAAGCTCAAGCCGCTCGCGACGCTGCCGGTCCGCGCGACGCTGCTGAACACCGGAGCACCCGTCGGCTGCTCCGTCACCATGGTCCCCAGCGACCACGCCGAGCAGAAGGCCTGGCTGCGCATCCACGGGCTGCCGGCCAACGAGCTGGCCAACAGCGTCATGGTCGTGAAGCTCGAGTTCGACCGCGACCCCGCCGCCGGCCCCGTCGCCAAGGACTCCGGGGCGGTCCGGGAGGAGCAGAAGTAGGAGCCGGCGTCCGCCGGGTCTAGCGGGTCCGCATCCGGCGCCGGCCCAGCCAACCGAGGACGCCGAGGATCCCGACCAGTCCGAGGCTCGAGGGCTCCGGCACCACCGTCAACGTGATGTCGTTGGCGTTGTAGTCGATCTGGAACTCCGTCGTGTTGACCGTGAAGGTCGAGCCATCGGGCCTGCCGTCGAACTCGCCCGGAGTCCCGGCCAGCGTGCCGAACCCGCTCACGATCTCGAACACCGTCCCGTACGAGGGGGTGAAGCCGAGCAGCACCTGCAGGGTCGGACCGTTCAACGTCAGCGTTGCGACGTTGCCGCCGCCGAACAGCAGCTGGTCGTACCCGGTGCCGGCGGTCAGCCCGTCGAGCTCGAACGTGAACGTCGAACCGGCGTCGGCCGTCAGGTCGCCGACCATCGTCAGCGCGCCGGGGCTGCTGCCCGGGCGGACCGCGGACCCCGCGTCGGTGATCAACCCGCCCTCGAACGTGCCGTTGCCCTGCAGGGTCTGGCCGGTCAGCAGGTGGAGCGTTCCGGCCGAGAGGTTCGTCGCGACGAACTGGGCCCCGGCATCGATCTGGAGGGTCGCGCTGGACCCGATCTCGCCGAAGTCCGCCAGTTCCATGACGCCGGCCATGACGCGGGTCGTGCCCGTGTAGGTGTTGGTCCCGGTCAGCCGCAGCGCGCCGGGGCCGTCCTTGTTGATCCCGTTCGCGCCGCCGCCGATCGCGCCGGCCGCGGTGACGGTCACATTCGTCGCGATGTCGAACGTCGGCGTGCCGGAGAGCGTCATGTCGCCCGTCAGGTCGAGGGCGCCCGCCATGTTGTTGGTCACCGTCAGCCGCTGCGTCCCGATGCCGAACGCGCCGGACATCGTCATCTTCGCGCCGCCCGCGCCGATGAGGCTGATCGCCGAGTCGGCCGTCACGTTGACCGCGTTCGGCACCGTGAACCCGTTCGTGTCGGCCAGGAACAGGCTGCCATCGCCCGGGTCGGTCATCTTGATGTAGTTGCCGACGATTTCCTGATCGCGGCCCTGCATGTCGACACCGAAGCCCATCGTCCACATGTTATACCACCAGCCGGCGCCGACCGCGCCGCCGCCGTTGGCAGCTCCCCCGCCGTTGCCCAGACGCAGGTCAAACTGGTACACACCCGGAGCCAGCGTGATCGTGCCCTTGGTCGGCACGTTCCAAGTCCCGTTGTTCAGAATGGTATTGACCACACCGCCCGTGGTGATCCGCAACATGACTGAGTCATCGAAACACTCGGCGAAGGTGTATGTCACGTTCGTCGGTCCGCCGACGACAAGAAACCCGCGATATCCCGCCGTGGAGTTGGGCGCCAGCATGCCGCCGGACACGTTCTGCTCCATGTTCGCCAGGGGTGTGCCCAGCGTCACCGTGCCGACCGGATTCGTGTTCTGGTTGAAACTGCCCGCGAGGTCAGCCTCGTTGAGGCCGGCCAGACTGAGGTTCAGCGCCCCGCCCGAAAGCGTGACGTCGCCGGACCCGAGCGCGTTAAAGGTCTTCGCCACAAGCACGCCGTTGCTGATGATCGTGCCGCCACCGTAGGTGTTCGTCCCGGCGAGGATCGCCGTACCCTCGCCGATCTTCAGGATGCCGCCTGTGCCCGCCGCGCGGCCGAGCATCTCGACCGTGTCACCCGCCACGCCGTCGAGCGTCAGCGTTCCGTTCAGGTTCACCGGGATGCGCTGCGAGACCTGCATGTTCGTCTTCCACGCCGCCAGCGTGCCGCCCCAGACGTTCAACTGCTGCAATGCCGAATTCGTCGCGGCCGATATGCCGCCCGGGCCCATCAAAAGGGTGCCGTTGACCAGGTTCCATTGCGACGTCCGGACACGCGACGTATTGTCGAACGGCGTCATGGCCAATTGGCCGACCTTGACCGTGCCGTTGCTCTGGTTGAAGTAGCTGCGGCCGTCCCACGCCAGCGTCAGGCGGTTGGAGACGATCAACTCGCCACCGGCCATGTTGTAGGTGTTGCTGCCCGCCCAGTGGGCGAACCGCACCGAGTTCAGATTCGTCGTGCCGATGATGAACGTGCCGCCGTCCTGGTTGATGATGCTGTGCTGCAGCGTCGACCAGTTCGCCCCCTGGAACCCGGTGAACGGCCCCAGGTCGAGGAGCGCGCCCGGCTCGATCGTCATCGTCGCCACCGGCCCGGCGTAGGGCGCACCGATGCCGAACGTGCCTCCGTTGTTGGTCATGTAGGTCGCGCTTCCGGCCGCGAAGACCACCGCGCCGCTGTAGATCTGGAAGTTGCCGCCGACCATGTTGCTGGTCCCGGACAGCGTCAGGGTGTTGTTTCCGTACTTCTGGATGGTACCCAGGCCCTGGATGTTGGACGAGAAGTCCAGGTCCGTCGTCGTCAGGAACCGCAGCGTGCCGTGGTTGTAGACCGGCGTGTCGGTCGGGATCGACGCCGCGTTGTTCTCGCCGACCTGCAGGATGCCGCCGATCGCCGTGCGGCCCGTGTAGGTGTGGTTGCCCAGCAGGATCAGCGTGCCGCCGCCCTCCTTGTCGAGACTGTTCAGCGTGGTGGCCGCGGCCAGGCGCGTGGTCGCGCTGTTGACGAAGAAGACCGCGTCGCCGGCGATCAGCGAGCCGCCGCCGCCGCTGTTGGTGATCATGAAGTTATCGTTGCCGATCTGCCGGTAGCCGCTGCCGGTCAGGGTCAGGTCGTTTCCGGCCAGGTCGATGAACGTATTGTACTGGTTGGACACGACGATCGTATTGATCGACCGGTTCGCCGTCAGCACGTTCGCGCCGCCGTCGCGTTCGAACGTGAACCGCAGGTCCTGCCCCGTCTGGTCGGCCGCCGCGTTGAACTCGGCGATCTCCATCGGCGCCCAGATGCCATTCGTCGTGCTGTAGTGCGCGAAGCCGGCGCCGTTGACCGTCGCCCACGGGATGGTCTGGCCGTTGGTCAGCCCGCCGACCATGATGTGGGCGCCGTAGTTGTTCGACGGGTTCTGACCGGAGAAGTACGTGTTCGCGTTGCCGAGGCCGAAGTTCAGCAGCCCCTGCTCCTGAGAGATCCCGGCGATGTACAGCGTGGAGGTCGTGCCGAAGGCGACCGGCTGGTCGACGTTGATCGTCAGACCGCCGCGCTCGACGCGGACGTTCCCGATCGACTCGGTCACGCCGATGCTGTTGGTCGTGGCGAGGGTGATCGTGCCGCCCCACGCCTTGATGTCCGCCGAATCGTTCAGGCGGTCCCCGAGATTGCCCCGGCTGTTGTCGAGGACCAGCGTGCCGCCCTCCATCAGGATGTCCGACGCAGCCGAGAGCGCGCCGTTGGTGATCAGCCGCAGCGTGCCGGCGCTCATCTGGAACCGGCCGGTGAAGTCGTTCGTCCCGGTCAGCCACACCTCTCCGCCTCCGAGCTTGCGCAACCCGCCGGCGCCGGTGAACTCCGTGAACAGCGCATTCGCACCGCCATCGATCCTGGCCATGCCGTTGCTGAGCACGACGGGCTGGACGAAGAAATTCTGGCTGGCGCCGACCGTGCCGCCCTGGAGCCACACCCCGCCGCCGTCCTGCAGGATGACGTTCTTGGCGACGGGCGCGTTGAGGCTGTTGAGCCAGAGACTGGCGTTCGTGAAGACGGTCAGCGTTCTCATCGGATCGCCCAGACCCGTGGTCGTCGCCTCGAAGCCGAGGACGCCCTGCCGGATCTCGATGTCGGCCAGCGCCGCGTCGACCGCAACATCCACGAGGCGCACGGTGTTGGTGCCGACCTTGACGAGGTTGTAGGCGTTGCCGCCCGTGCTCAGCCAGCCGTCCGCGATGTTGGCGCCGCGGAGGTCCCACGTGGAGAGGCCGCCGAAGGTGGCGTCGCCGGTCAGCGTCACGCGCCGCAGGGTCTGGTTCTGCGCCGTGCCGCTCAGGTTGACGATGGCGCCGCCGTTGGTGTAGCCGGCGCCGACCGCATGGACATGCTCGTAGCCGAGGTTCTGCCCATAGGTGTCCAGCGTGCCGTTCGCCGCGACATGGGTATCGCCCGCGGCGGAGCCGAGCGCGGTGGCGTTGCGGGCCTGCACGATGCCGTTGCTGATCAGCGTCGCCCCGGTGAAGTCCATCGCGCCATTGACGATGAGGGTGCCCCCGCCCGTCTTGTAGAGGGTCGCGCCGCCGGTGATCTTGCCGGAACCGGCCAGGTTGAGCGTGTAGGGGGCGGAGACCGTGACGAGCGCGGGCGCGACCGGTTCGGCGATCGTGACCGTCCGGCGCGTCGAATCGCCACCGAAGGACACCGCGTCGGCCTGCCAGAAGGCGTCGGGCGTCACGCCGTCGAGGAAGTTGTTCGTCGAGCCCTTGACGTTCCAGAAGCCGGTCAAGTCGCCCTGCCACGCCAGAGTCTTTGCGCTGCCGGAGACGTTGAGGACGATCTGCTGCGGGTCGGCGTCGTTGATCGCGAAGCCGTACCGGCTGTTGGTCATGATGCCCACGTTGAGCAGCAGGTTCGCCGCGCCGCCGGCCCTCGCGCCGCCGTTGGTCCACAGCACGTAGGACGACGCGAACTGGTTGTTCAGCGCCGTCACGCGCGTGGTCGTGATGCCAGAGAGCGTCAGGTTGCCGATCGTCTCGATGTAGTCGTTGACGCCCGCACCCGGGGTGCCTGCATTGGAGAGTTCGAAATCGACGTCCGCGTTGCTGAAGGTCACGTCGTTGCTGAACGTGATCGTCCCGGCCGACGCGCCCGGGCGGACGAAGCTGTTGCTGATCAGCGCATTGCCGACCACGCCGACGTTGCCGCGCAGCGTCTGGCCCTGCCGCAGGTACCAGCCACCCGAGACGCCCGCGACGTCGAAGATCGAGCCCTGTCCGAAGGTCAGCGTCGCGCTGCCGCCGGTGAACGCGCCCGCGCCGGTCAGCGTCAGCCGGCCCTCGAGGTTCGTGAAGGCGCTGACGGCCACCGTGTTCTCGAAGCGAAGCTCGCCGGGGCCGCGCTTGGCGATGGTGCCGACGCCGTACAGCGTGCCCGTGAAGCGGGTCAGGTTATTGGAAACGCTCATTACCTTGGTCGCGCCGCCGTTGTTGTTGACGGGCGAGGAGAAGGTCAAGTCGCCGCCGGCGCCGATGTTCGGCCCCTGCGACCACCAGGTCAGGTTGCTGATCGTCCGCGGCGTGCCGTCGGAGGACGCGATGACGGCGTTGGTGCTGGTGAACTCCAGCTGATTGGTGCCGCTGATGAAGTTCGGACCGATCAGCAACGTTCCGTTCTGCAGCTGGATGTTGCCGAGGTAGTTCGTCGCCATGCCGTCCAGCGTCAGGGTGCCGAGGTTCTGCTTGTAGATCTGGGCCTGCTGGCGGCCGACGAGTTCGTTCGCGATCGTGTAGTCATTGGTCCTGGTGAACTGGAGGTTCCAGTTGTTCGTCACGGAGCCCGTACCCAGCGTGCCGCTTCCGCCGCTCTTCCCGACGTTGACGGTGCCCGTGTAGATACTCAGGCCGCCGGTCCAGTCGTTGGTCCCGGTGACGTACGTCGTCCCGTTGCTGAGGATGGTCAGGCTTCCGGCGCCCGTGATCGTCCCGGCGAGCGTCTGATGAACCCCGTTGTGCACGATGTTCGTCGCGGCCCCGTTCAGCGTGATCGTCCCGAGCAGGACGTTCAACGCAGCGTTTCCGCCGGCCTGGGATGTCAGCTTCGCGCCTGCTTCGAGCGTGATGTACTTGTTGACGGCGTTCGTCAGGCTGTAGATGTCCAGCGTCGCGCCTCGGGCCACCCGTGCGGTGTAGGCCGGGTTGCCGAGGCTGAGCGTGCCGTACTCGGACCGGAGAAGCCCGGAGTTGACGAAGATGTTCCCGATGCCGTCGCTGACGTTCGCGTTCTGAATCGCGAATTCGGCCGTGCCGGTCTTGGTCAGGCTGTAGGTTCCGCCGTCGGTCCGCAGGAATGCGTTGTTGGTCGGCCACTGGATGCCGGCGTGGCGGATATCAAACCTGCTGGCGCCGCCGATCACGGTATCGGCCACCAGCGTCACACGCTGCATCGCGTTGACCTGTTGAGCACCGGTATTGATGACCGCGCCCGTGCCGCCGGCGCCGGCGCCGCCGAGGTAGAAGTCCTCGGCGCCGAGGTTCTGCCCGTTGACGTCAAGCGTGCCGCCGTTGGTGACCCAGGTCGCGCCGGCGATGGTGCCCAGCGCCAGGGCGTTGTTGACCCGCAACACGCCGCCGGTCACGACGACCGCGCCGTCGAAGTCGTTGGCGTTGCTGACGGTCAGGATGTTCGTCCCGCCCTTATAGAGGTTGGCAAAACCTGACAGGCGCCCGTTGCCCTGGAAAGTCAGGTTCGACGGCCCCTCGACGATCACGTTCGCCGGGGCCAGCGCGCCGGTCAGGTTGACAACGTTCGTGCTGACGTCCGCGCCGAAGACGACGGTGTCAGCGTGATAGAAGACGTCGGTCGAGGCCGAATCGACGTTGTAGAAGCTTGCCGCATTCGTCACGTTCCACGAGGCGTTCGTGCCGATGTAGTTGAGCGTCGCCGGACCGCCCGAGCCGGTCATGGCGATCGCAATGCCGCCGGCGACGTCGCTGGCGGTGAAGGCCGTGTAGCGCGTGCCGGCCGGCTGCACGTTGAGGCTGGCCGCCGAACCGACGATGCTGTTCGTGTAGGAGAAGAGGAGGAACGGCGTGCTGTCGATGGCCTTCAGCGGCGTCACGTAGACGTTGACGGTTCCGTCGAGGACGAGGTCGTTGGCCGCGTAGAGGTCGCCCTCGACACCCGCGCCGGGATTGAACGAGAGGTTCGCGTTGGTCAGAGCCAGGGTGCCCGGCGTCGAAAGGCGCCCGGCGGCGGCATCGCGGGCGACGAGGACGCCCGCGGCGTCCGACGAAACCCCGCCTCCGAAGCTGCCGGTCGTAATCATGAAGCCCGAGGCAACGTGCAGGCCGACGCCGTTGCGGATGTCGCCCAGCAGTGACTGCGCGCCGGCCCCGATCTTGACGAGGCGCAACGTGCCGTTTGCGACCGACGCGACGACGCCCGTGAAGGAACCGCTCGCGTTGTTGTCGCCGAGGGTCAACACGGCGTTGCCGCGGCTGTTCGTCAGCGCCCCGCCGCCGTTGAGCGCGTTGATGGTCTCGGAGAAACCGTTCATGTCCATCACGCGCAGGCTGCCGGTGTTCAACAGGACGGTGCCGCCGTTCAACTGCACGTTCCCGAAGCCGGCCCCGTTCGGCAGCACCTCGTTGGCGCCCAGGCGGAGCCGGCCGTCGATGTTCAGGTTCCCGTTGAAGGTGTTCGCGCCGGCGAGCGTGATCCAGCCCGGCGTGCTGTCGGCCACGATGGTCAGGGCGCCGGGACCGGTGATGACGCTGTTCACATTGATGCCCGCCCACCAGCCGGACTGGATCCCGCCGCCCGTGGAGGCGATCGTAATGCCGCGGTTGGCGTGGATCGCCAGCGGCGTGCTGTTGTTCATCAGCCGGCCGCCGTTGTTCAGCGTGATCGCGTCCGCCGTGTAGACGCCCGGCACCGCGCCGAACGACGTGTCCGACCGCGCCCGGAGCTGGCCGTTGGAGTAGACCTCCCACTTGCCCGTGAAGCCCAGGTTGGTCAGGTTGTTCAGCGCAAGGCTGCCGACGCCGGTCTTCTGGAGCGTCGACGAACCGATGATCTGGCCGTTGATCGCGTTGTCGTTCGCCGCGTACGTGGCGATGCGGGCGGGCGCCGCAGCCGTGACGATGCCGCTGAGCGTCTGGCCTCCGTCCAGGCGGATCGCGCCGAGGTAACCGACGGCGGCCGCATCGGACACGCCGTAGCCGGCGATGCTCAGGTTGTTCGCCGTCGTGCGGCCGGTGCCCGAGATGTAGAGCTGTCCGCCGGGGTTGATGACGATCGGTCCCGTGCCCGCGGTCGCCCCGGCCCCCGCGACGCTCAGGCGGTTGCTCGCCGTGATGAACGTGCCGCCGGAGTAGGTGTTGTTGCTGATCATCGTCGTGGACGACATCTGGGACGCGGTCCCCGTCGTCGCCAGGGTGATGGAGTAGGCGCCCGAAATCACCTGGTTGAACGTGAATCCGCCGCCGCCGTCCAGCGTGAGATTGCCCCTCAGGACGAGGTTGGAGGTAAGAGTGATCATGCGCGTCGGCTGGGAATTGTGCCAGGTCTGCGCGACGTTCGCGGTGATGACGTTGTTGATGATCTGATTGGCGGCCGCCAGGTTCGTCATGCCGCCGGCACCCGTGAGCGTGAAGGGGCTCCCCCGCAGCGTGAATGCCGAGTTCGAGAACGACATCCACGCGAACATCGCAACGTTGCCGGCGAGGTTGTTGGTGTTGGTGAGGTCGAAGCTCTGGCCGAAGACGATCGAGCTTCCGGCGACGGGAGCCGAATCGTCCAGCCAGTTGGCCGCCGTCCCCCAGTACATATCACCGCCGTTCGCGCCGCCGCCGTCCCAGATCTCCTGCGCCCACGCGCCGAAGGAACCCAGAACGATCGAGACGACAACGAGACACGACAACATGCGCTTCATGCTGCACCCCTTCCACCCCATGCTCCGACTCAGGATCCGCGGCACTGCCACCCGCACAACGACATCGAAGAGCAACCTCGACCTTAATTAATTTACGCTATCATCTTGCTCGCGTTCGGGTCAACTTCATTTGCCCGCGAAGGCCTTCCGTCTGGAGGCCTGATAAATGACTGGCGTTCCGATATTTACAACTCGGACTACATGTTGTTACGCGACATTCCAATCGAAGTGCACGATACCGTGTCGAGCGGCCGTGGTGGGCGGCACGGAGCAAAGACCGAAAGGGCCGCGATGTGAACATGGAACGAGGAAGAGGATTGCGCGTTCCGGATGCGGCGGATAGCCTCCGCGAATCGGCCGGATGATCGGCGCGACAAACGGGGAGATGCGTTGATGAATGGCACGGCGTGGAGAGGGCTGGCGATGGTGATCTTGTCGGCCACGGCGACGGCGGGAGGCGCGGAGGGCGCCGGGAAGCGCTTCGCCTGCGCGGACTACACCGCCGGAAAGGTCTTTCTCGTCGGCGCCGATGGCAAGGTCGAGTGGGAGCATCCCGCGAAGAACTGCAACGACCTCTGGGTGCTGCCCAACGGCAACCTCCTCTTCTCGACCGGCCACGGCGTGCTCGAGGTGACCCGGGAGAAGAAGGAGGTCTTCCGCTACGACTCGAAGAGCGAGATCTACGCCTGCCAGCGACTGCCCGACGGGAACACGTTCGTCGGCGAGTGCAACGCCGGACGCCTGCTCGAGATCGCGCCGGACGGGCGCATCGTGAAGGAGCTGAATCTGCTGCCGCCGGGCAAGGACGGCGGCCACGGCTACATCCGCAATGCGCGCAAGCTCGCGAACGGGAACTACCTCGTCAACCACTACGGCGAGCAAATCGTGCGCGAGTATGACAAGGACGGCAAGGTCGTCCGCGAGATCCCCGCCGAGGGCGGTCCGCACAGCTCGGCGCGCCTGCCGAACGGCAACACCGTGATCTCCTGCGGCGATCGCAAGGGCGGCTCGCGCGTCTTCGAAGTCGACCCGGCCGGCAAGACGGTGTGGCAGGTCGCCGAGGGCGACCTCCCCGGGATCAAGCTGACCTTCATGGCCGGCTTCCACCGCCTGCCGAACGGAAACACGCTGATGAGCAACTGGCTCGGTCACGGCAAGTTCGGCCAGGCCCCCCACCTGGTCGAGGTGACGCCGGAGAAGAAGGTCGTCTGGACCTTCGCCGACCATGTCACCATGCGGACGATCTCGACGGTCATCGACCTCGGCGTGCCGGGCGACCCGGTCGCGGGCGCGATCCTTCACTGACCCGGTCCGGCCGGACGCGGGACGTGGAGTCCTTCCGCCCCGGGGGCCCCTGATCGTACGCAGCCATGCTGCCGTCCGATCCACGCCTCCTTCCCGTCATCCCTCCATCCGGCGTCCTCCTCCTCTAATCCGGGAAAGAGCAGTTGGACAGGATAAGCAGGATGTACAGGATTGATGCCGAGTTCATGGCGGAGACCATGGACTTCATCAGGTGAGTGCAGCAAGGGTCTAACCCAAGTTCGACAGTTGGGCACGGAGGAAGTGATTTTCTGGATGGCGGGCGTGTA
>CAYODK010000114.1:0-17372 GCA_964402695.1 uncultured Verrucomicrobiota bacterium | reverse complement strand
ACGCGGTCAGGTTCCGATGCGGCGAACTGCGCGACCTCATGTACCTGAATCCCTGCGGCGAGCTGATGACCTGCGGCCTCAACCAGAAGCCGCTCGGCAGCCTGGTCGACCAGGAATTCGACGAGGTGTGGTTCTCGGAACGGGCCCGCGAGGCGCGGCGCCAGGTGCTGGACTGCCCCGGCTGCATGCAGGGCGCGGTGGAAATCATGAGCCGGCTGTATGCATAGCGCGCCCGGCGAGGAGACCGCGGGCGCAACCGGACGGGGCCCGGAGACGCCGGGGCCCCGATGGCAGCCGCTGGTCGGCCGCGAGCGCCTGACCCTGGTCCTCGTCTCCCTCTACGTCATCGAGAACAGCGGCATCCGTCTCCTGGCCTCGATCCTGCGGAACGCGGGGGTCACCGTCCACGAGATCTACTTCAAGGACTGGGTCTCCAACCGCATCGAGCCGCCGACAGCGCGGGAGATCGACCTCCTGGTCGCGGAGATCGTCGGCATCGCCCCCGACCTCGTCGGCCTGAGCGTGCGCGCCTCGGCGTTCCACGACATGGCCCGGGACCTCACCCGCCGCATCCGCGCCGCGTGGGACGGCCCCGTCCTGTGGGGTGGCATGCACGCCTCCTCCTGCCCCGAGGAGGCCGCCTCCGTCGCCGACCTCGTCTGCGTCGGCGAGGCCGAGCGCAGCGTCGCCATGCTGTTCGAACGGCTGCGCGCCGGCGGCGAGATCGCCGCCATCCCCGGACTCTGGGTCCACACCGCGGACGGACTCGCGCGCAACCCGACCGCGGACCTCGTCCAGGATCTCGACAGTCTGCCCCATCCCGACTACGCAAGCCCGGACAAGGTCGTAATCGAATGGAACCGCGTCCGGCGCGGACGGGATCCGTGCCTCGACGAATCCCTCTACCTCGTCATGGCCTCCCGCGGCTGCCCGTTCCCGAGTTGCACGTTCTGCTCCAACAGCGTCGTCGACCGGATGTACCCCGGCCGCCACTACCACCGGACGCGGACCGTCGGCCACGTGATCGATGAAATCACCGCCGCGCGGGCCATCTTCCCGCGCCTGCGCCGGATCCGGTTCGACGACGAGGAGTTCCCCGTCGCGCCCGCCTGGATGGACGAGTTCTGCGCCCGCTGGCCCGCCGAGGTCGGCCTGCCGTTCGAGATCCACATGGATCCGCGCGCCGTCACGCCGGAGCGGCTCGCCCGCCTCCGCGATGTCGGTCTCTCGATGGTCTTCATGGGCATCCAGAGCACCGAGAAGGTCAACCGCGATCTCTACCGCCGCAACGTCTCCGACGAGCAGGTTCTCCGCGCCGCGCGCGCGATCCACGAGAGCGGCGTCCGCGCCGGTTACCAGGTGATTCTCGACGACCCCGTCTCCACCTCGGCCGACAAGCGCGCGCTGTTCGACCTGCTGCTGCGGATCGACCGGCCCTACGAGCTGGTGCTCTTCTCGCTGACCGTCTATCCGGGCTCCGCCATCGCGGAGGAGTTGAAGAAACGGGGGCTGATCACCGACGCAGAGGTCGAAGGCCGGCAGTCCAAGGTCTTCCGCCAATTCCGCGTGGACCTCTCCTACCCGCGTCCCGCCGAGGACCGTTTCTGGACCGCGCTGCACGTCATGGTCTCGAAGAGTTTCATCCCCAAGCCGCTGCTGCGTGCGTTCGCCGCCTCCGGCCGTCTCGCGCGCCATCCCGCCCCGCTGACCGCCCTCGCCTACGCGGCGAACGTGGTCAAGGTCGGCGCGATGGGCTTCGGCCTGCTCGTCCGCGGCGAGTTGACGTGGGCCGTTCTGCGCCGCTGGCTGCACCCCCGCAACCTGGTCACGTTCTGACGTCCATGGGCGACGACGACGAGAGCCCCTTCGCCGCCGCGGTCCGGAACCGCCGGATCGGCTGGCGCCAGGCGCTCATCGCGGTCGGCATCGGGGTCGCCGGCATGGTGCTTGCCTTCCGCGGGGTGGACCGGGCGCGGCTGCTCGACGTGCTGGCGCGGACGTCTCCCGCGTTCCTCGCGCTGGCGGCGTCGGCCTCGGTGCTTTCCATCGCGATCCGGTGCATGAAGCTCGGCGCCCTTCTGCGGCCCGTCGAGGCGATCTCCTACCGGATCCTCCTGTCCGCCGAACTGGTCAGCGTGCTGGTCGACACGCTTCTTCCCGTGCGCACGAACTACCTCGTCCGCGCCTACATGATCGGCCGCCGGACCCGCGTTCCGGCGGCGTTTGTTCTCGGCGCCGAAGTGGTGGAGAAGATCGCGGAGGTCCTGCTGCTGACGGCCGGCCTGATCGCCCTGGGATTCGTCGTCCGCTTCCCGCCCTGGGCCGCCGCGCCCGTCCGGCTCTTCATCGCGGCCGCCGGGGCCGCGCTGGTCCTCCTGGTGATGCTGGTCCGCTGGCCGGGCCTGGGCCGGCGGCCGGCCGAATGGCTCCTCGGGATGCGGGCGCCCTGGTGGCAGCGGATCGGGCACTGGATCGCCCGCCTGCTCGACGGCATCACGCGGACGGCGGTCCGCCCCGCCGCGCTCGTGGCTCTCCTGCTGCTCACGACGGCGGAATGGGCCGCCCTGACAGCCTGTTTCCGGGCGGCGGCCCAGGCCATCGGCGTCCCCCTCACCGGCCTGCAGGCGGTGGGCCTGCTGGCCGCGAACCACCTGGCCTTCGCGATCCCCGCCTCGACCTCCGGAGCCGTCGGGGTCTACGAAGTCACCGTTTCCACCGCGCTCGTCCTCATGTTCGGCATGCCCAGGGAGGAGGCGCTGAGTCTGGCCCTCGTGGCCCACGCCATCCTGGTCTCCGTCGCCCTGGCGGGCGGCCTGGTCGGGCTTCGCCTGGCGCCGCCGGCCGGTGCGGCCGTGCCCGGAAGGGACTTCGCATCCCCCCCTGCCCGCGGGGGATAAGGCTTGCCTTCGGAACCCGCGCCATGGAGGATGCCGCGTCGGGAACGGGACCGAGCCAAAGGAGCCACCATGAAGATGCGTTGTTCGCTCGTTGCCGCCGCCGCGCTCTTGACGACCGTGTCGCCCCTTCGGGAAGCCCGCGCCGCAGGAGCCATGGACGGACCCGAGGCGGGCATTCTCACGAATGAGTGGGTCTCCCTCTCGATCCGCGGCTCGATCGGCTACCTGAACGGCGAGGCGCGCGAACTCGTGTACGGCCAGGCCGGGGCCGACTCCCAGTACAAGGTGAGCGAACTCATCTGGGACCTCGAGAGCCTCGCCATGGCGGGCCTCTCGGGATCGGCGGTCATCGCGGACCGGTTCCACCTCCGGGCCGGGTTCTGGACGGCGATCAGCGAAGGCAGCGGCCAGATGGAGGACTACGACTGGCTGATGTACGAGTCCGGCTCGCCTTGGACCGACTGGTCGCTGAGCGACGTGGATGTGACGGAAGCCACGATGTTCGACATCAACCTGGCCGTCGACCTCTACGAGCATCGAGGCGTCACCCTGCGCGGACTGGTCGGCTACAAGCAGGATCACTGGGCGTGGACGGATCACGGCATCCGCCACATCTACTCCAGCGATCCGTTCAGTCCCACGGGCTTCCGCGACGAGGTGGCGGAGGACGACTACAGCACGGGGATCGAGTACGCGCAGGACTTCTTCATCCCCTACCTCGGCGGGGAGGCGGAGTACCGGCGCGGCGGTCTCGAAGTCGGTCTCCGCGTGACGTACAGTCCGATCGTCTCCGCGGAGGACGAGGACCTCCACGTGTATCGCGAACTCCTCTTCGAGGAGTCGTTCTCGAACGGCACGTTCGTCGGTGTCGGATTCCACGCCCTGTACGCCTTCGAGTCCGGGTTCTTCGTCGCGGGGGGCATCGACTACCAGGTCATCCCCGAGTTCGAAGGGGACATGACGATCACCGACCTGTCCTCGGGCGAGGTCTGGGATGCCTCGTCCAGCGCGGGGATCAGCCACGAGTCGTACATGCTGTCCCTGTCGGTTGGCTTCTCGCTGTGACCCGGCGGATCGCCACGGAACCCCTCGCCCGATGCGAACCCGGCCGCGGACGGGCCCCGGATAGCCGGGGCCGCGGACGTCCGGCGTCGGTCGGCCGACCGTGCCCATCATGAAGCTCCTGCAGTCAGCATGCCGCCACCCGCGCTTCGTTCTGCTGCTGGCGGCCTGCCTCTGTGTCCTCGCCACCGGCAGGTCGGCGCTCCGGTGGGAGCCCATCCGGCTCCGCGTGGAGGTCACCTCGCCGACCGTCCCGGTTTCCGCCCTGTCCGCGCACCTGGTCCATGCCGGGATCACGACGAACCTGTCCCTGTCCGACGACGGGGCGGGCGCGGATCGCAAGGCCGGGGACGGCACGTGGACGGCAACCTGGCAGCCGCAAGGACCCGTCGGTCTCCTGCCACTCCGCCTCGCGTGGCGATCCTCCCCCTCCGCTCCCTGGCAGGAGGTCTACAGCGGGACCGAGCCCCTGACGTTCGGCGAGAATTACCGGTCGTGGGCGATCGTCGACGGAACCCCGCCCGTGGCCCACCCGTACGCCCATCCGGGATCCCGGGACGACGTCACGGTGGCCGAAACCTGGTGGATGTCGTGGAACATGGCGTTCGCCGTCGCGGCACTGCTTGTCGTCCTCCTGATTGCCCGGCGGCACGTCCCCGTCCCGGTCGTGGGCGGAGGCACGGAGGACGATGCCCGCCCCCCTCCGGCCTGGGTGGATGCGCTGTTCTGGCTGGCCCTGTCCCTCCTCTGGACATGGCCCGCCGCCCTCGGCGGTCCCGGGGCCTGGGTGGGCCGGCACTTCGACACTCCCTCGACCATCTGGGTGATCCACGCGGCGCCGCGGTTGCTCCGCAACCTCGTGGATGTCCACAGCGAGTGGCCGGTGGGGGCCGACTACAGCGCCCTCGACAGCTTCCTCCTGCTGCCCATCAGCGCCGCGCTCGACGGCGTTCATCCGGGCCGAATCCAGGCGTGGTTCCAGATCCTCGGCATCGCCCTGTCCGGCTGGGCGGCCCAGGGGTTCGCCCGCGGCGCCGGCGTGCGATCCCCCTGGGATGTTCTGGCCGGCATCGGGTATGCGTGTTCCGGCGTCATGGCCTCCGTTCTCCTGGAGGGGCAGGTCTACCATGCGCTCAACCCCTGGCTGCCTCTCTTCGGGTGGGCGTTCTGGCGGACCACCGCCCCGTCGGCGGGGCTCCGGGACGGACTGTCCGCCGCCGGGGCGTTCGGGCTGTGCCTGGCCACGTCAGGCTACGTGGGCGTCTCCGCGGCCCTCCTCGGCGCGGGCCTCCTGATCGGAGCGCTGCTGGAGCGGAAGTCGGCCATGCCCTGGCGCCCCGTGGGCGTCGTCGCGATCTCCGGCGGTGTCATGGTCCTTCTTTACGCCTTCCTCTTCACGGACGACACCCCGTTGCGGCGCGACATGAGCCTCACCTCCATGAGGCTGGCCAGCGCTCATCTCTCGAGCCTGGCCGGGCCCACACCCGAGGTCGACCGCGCGGGGCAGTCGCTGTCGGCCGCGATCTCGCCCGTCTGCCTGGCGTGGCTCGCCGTGGCCCTGGCTTCGAAGCGCCGGATGAACCGCGGACGGACGTTGTTCTGGACCGCCTTCTGCGGGCTGCTGATCGCGATGGGGCCCGTCCTGGCCCTGGGCCCGGACGGCGCGTCGATTCCCTCGCCGGTCCGGTTGATCGTGAAGACGCCCCTCGACGTCATCCTCCGCTTTCCCCAGCGGTCGCTGGGGGTGTGGAACCTGTGCGCCGGCATCGTGGCCTTCGCCGCGGCCGGGCGACAGGTCGGCAGCCGCACGGGTCCCTTCCTGCTCGTCGGGCTCCTCGTCGTGCTGCACGCATTCCTGGTCATCCGGCTGCCTGATCGTCAGACGCTGCTTCCGTTCCATGTGCCCTCCGCCTACCGGCACGCCGGGGGACCCGTCCTTGATGTCTTCCCCGAAACCCTGGGGGTTCGCCAGGAGATGTGGTTCAAGGCGCGGGCCTGCTCCTGCCAGATCGAGCACGGATGGCCGATCGCCGACAACTGCGTGTCCACCCAGCCGGGCCGGCTTCCCCGCATGCGGCTCAACTGGTGGCTCCGGAAGCTGGCGATGGAGGGGAAGGGACGCGAGGCCGCCCTCGGCCTGGCCGGGATGGGCTTTGCGGCGGTGGCGCTCCACGCGGATCATTTTCCGCCCGACGAACGAGCCCTGCTGGAGGATGCGCTGCGCGCGTTCGGGACGGAGCGGTTCGAGAGCACCGACGGGGGCGAGCGCCTGGTCCTGCAACGTCTCCCGACCGTGGAGCCCCCGCCCTCTCCCGCGCAACGGAAGGCGCTGTTCGAGGCGACCGTCATCGACAGGGTCGACGCGGGCATCGACGGGGCGCGCGTCGCCAAGGTCGAACTGGCCATCGCCGACGGCGGCAGCCGGATGGCCGCGCTGGCGGGCTGGAGCCTCTTTGCGCTCATCGCCCTGGGCTGGATCCGCACGGCCCGGAGGCGCGACGGAGCGGCGCCCCCGTGAGCACCCCCGGACAGCGCGGGCGCCCCGTGCTCCCGGCGGGCCTGCTCTTCGCGATCCCCGCGTTGATCCTGACGGGACGCGCTCTCGCGTCCGCCGGGCGACGCGTCTGCGCGGGGGCCGCTCCGGACACCTGGCTTCACCTGTGGGCGTTCTGGCGGTCGGGGTACGCGGTAACCGGCCGCGACCACGGCTACTGGACGACCCACACGCTGACGTTTCCCGGTTTCCTCCATGAACTCAGCGCCGTCTTCGACCCGTTGCTGCCTTGGATGAGCCTGCCCCTGCAGGCCGCCGGATGGAGCATCCCCACGGCCTACAACATCCTCGTCGTCGCGGGCCTCGTGTTCTCGTGCTGGGCGGGCTATCTCCTGTGCGCCTCGCTGACCTCCAACCGGGGGGCCGGCCTGGTCGGGGGCGTGGTGATGGGGTTGAATCCGTTCCTGTTCCGCCTGCTCGCCCGGGGCTACGCGGAGTATGCGTGGTGGGGCGTCGTGCCCCTCGCCCTGTGGTGTCTCATGGAGGTCGTGCGCCGGCCGGATCGACGCCGCTCGATCGCCTACGGCGCGGCGCTGCTGATGCTGTTCCTGCTCTCGATCTACTGCAGCGCCTACTTCCTGATCCTGGCGGTGGGCGTGACCTGGCGCGAACTCCGCAGGCCCGCACCCGACAGGCCCGGGCGGTTCAAGGCCCTGGCCCGGGTGCATGGAACCGGAGCCCTGTTCCTGATGCCCGTCTTCGCCGTCTGGGCGGCCTGCATGATCCATACCGGGCTGAAGGGAATTCCCTACGGACGCCCCTTCCCCCCGTGCGAACCCTGCCCCCGGCAACCGCCGGAGGCCGGGGCCGCTCCGGAGTTCCGGACGGAAGAGCGAACATTGCCCGAGATCCTCCCGCCGGGGGGCATTGTGGATGAACAGGCCAGCCGCACGCTGTCGGGTTCGCTCGACGTCCGCAACCTGATCTCCCTGTCGCCATCCCGCGTCCAGATCGAACAGGCGCGGAACGCGGCGCATTTCCTCCAGGAACGGACCCATCTCGGCGAATGGTGGTTCATCCTCCTGCTCGCCGCGTGCGCCTTCACGGAGCGGCAGCGCCGCGCCGGCAACATCCGCTGGCTGGCGGCGGCCGGGATCTTCCTGGTGCTGGGCCTCGGCCCCTTCCTGATCGGGAACGAAACCGTGATCAGCCGGATCCCCCTTCCCTATGCCTGGGGCTACCAGTGGATCCCCGGTTTCGCACGGCTGGCCGTTCCGGGACGCGCCGTTCTCGGCGTCTCCCTCGCGATGGCGGTCCTCGCCTCGCGCGGCGCCGCCGTGGTCGCCCGCTGGATCCGCCTCGGAATCCCCGCGATCCCGCCATCCCTCACGGCCCCGGCCCTGGCGGGGGCGGTCTTCGTCTTCTTCCTGGCGGCCGGCTACGGGGTCCCGTCCCTCCCGGCGGCGTCCACCACGGTTCCGGCCGCCTACGAGCACATCCGCGGCGACCGGGATGCGGTGGCCCTGATCGAACTGCCCCGGCGCGGCGATCTGGCCTTTCGCACGTTCTGCCAGACCGTCCATGGAAAACCCATCTTCGGCGGCGAGTATCCTTCGGAATGGGTCGACGTGCATGGCGACACCGGGGTCCGGACCAACGCGCTCGTCCGGCTCCTCGAACAGCCGGGGTTGAAGGCGCCCGACACCCGCCCTGCGGCGGCGGCGCTGGCCGCGCTCCAGGACACGGGCTTCCATTACCTGCTCCTGCACGCCGATGGCTACGGGAGTCCGGCGGGCTGGGAAGCCGCCAGCGCCACGATGGAGTCGATCGCCGGCCCGCCCCTCTTCCGGGAGAAGGGCCTGCGGACGTGGCGGCTGGCCCCCAGCGGATCGCGCGGGCCGCCCGGCAAGGAATCCGGTTGCGCCGCACATCCTTGAAGTGGATGGACGCGACGGTTACAATGGACCCGGGTTGGATGGGCGCGACAGACGCTCGGCACATGAGGGGGAATTGATGGCGGTGGTGGTCATAGGCGCCGGAGTGTCCGGCCTGACTGTCGCCCTGCAGTGTCTGCGCAACGGACACCGCGTCGTCGTCCTGGAGAAATCGGACGTCGTCGGGGGGCTCTGTCGCAGCTACCGCTACGGTGATTTCACGTTCGACGTCGGACCACACCGTCTCTTCTCCTCCGACACCGCGATCGAGGAGTACTTCCTGGCCGTTCTGGGCTCCCGGCACGTCGCCATCCCCCGCGTGAGCATGGTCAAGCTGAACGGCCACTACCATGACTGGCCCCTGAAGCCCAGGTCGCTCGTCGGGATGTCGCCGGGCCTGATGGTCCGCTGCATGGCCGACCTGCTCGGGGGCCGTCGCGGCCCCGCCGAGGTCCGCACGCTGAAGGACTACGTTGTCTCGCGCTACGGGCAGACCATCTACGAGACCTTCTGGGAGGGTTACACGGAGAAGTTCCTCGGATTGTCCTGCGACCGGGTGGACGCCGCGTGGGGAAGCCTGAGCGTGGCGCGGTCGGTGGTGGATCGCGACAAGCGCCCCGGGGGTCTCACGGACCTCGTACGCAGCACCCTGATGCGCCCGCCCGACACACTGCGTTTCCGCTACCCGAACGGCGGCATGGGTGGCTTCACGGACCGGCTCGCGGAGATGGTGCAAAGCGCGGGAGGCGAGATCCGGCTCCGGCAGGCCGTCCGCGGACTGGACGTCTCCGGCGACCGGATCCGGGCCGTCCTGACCGGCGACGGACCGGTGCCCGCGGACCACCTGGTCTGGACGGGATCCCTGACGGAACTGTGCGCATGGACGGGGCAACCGGCGCCGGATCTTCACTATCTCGATCTCCTTCTGCTGAATCTCGAGGTCGAGGCCGAACCCGCCGGGCGGTGGCAGTGGATCTACTTCCCCGACCGGCGGTACGTCTTCTCGCGCGTCAGTCGGCCCTGCGCCTTCGACCGCGCCACGGCTCCGCCGGGCAAGACGGGACTCTGCGTGGAGATCACGCTTCCCGGCGGCCGGCCCCCTCCCCCGTCGATGGATGACCTGGAACGGCAGACCGTGGCCGAACTCGTCGAGGCCGGACTGCTCGCCTCGCCGTCCAGGGTCCTCCGCATCCACCGGGAACTGGTGGAGGACGCCTATCCCGTCTACCGGCTCGGCTTCAGGCCGGACGTGGAGTCCGCCGCCCATGGCCTCCGCCGGTACGCCAACCTCCACCTGGTCGGCCGGAGGGCGCGATTCGAGCACGACAACATCGACGAGGCCGTGGGAGCCGCCCAGGAGCTGGCGGCCCGCATTCCAGTCCCCCAAGGATAACGCATGGCCAACGATATCCCGGACAGCAGAGACCCGATCCGCACGACGCACGCCATCTGCCCCTCCTGCATGAAGTGCGTGCCGGCGAAGGTGGTGGAGGAGGCGGGCGAGATCCGCCTGGTCAAGGAATGCCCGGTCCACGGGGCTTCTCGCGTCTTCCTTTCCTCCCACCCCGGCTACTACCGCGACCTCGACCGGTTCTACTTCTCCGTGATGCGACGCAGCCATCCGCAGCGCGACTACATCCTCCGGCTGACGGAGCGATGCAACCTGGAATGCCCGATCTGCCTGGCCGGCGCCAACCAGGACGTGCTCGCCGACTTCAGCCTGGACGATGTCCGCCGCCTCACCCGGCGCTACCGCCGGACGAAGTTCGACCTCATGGGCTGCGAACCGACCCTGATGGATTCGCTGCCCGACATCATCCGCGAGATCGCCGCGTCCGGGAACATCTCCGCGCTGCATTCGAACGGCCTCGCCCTCGAGGACCCCGCCTACGTGGCCCGCCTGAAGGAGGCGGGGCTGGACGAGGTGCACCTCCAGTTCGACGGCTTCGACGACGAGGCCTACCGCACGATCCGGGGCCGCCCCCTGCTCGAGGGCAAGCGGAAGGCCTTCGCCAACCTCGCCGAGCACCGGATCCCCGTGGACCTGGTGATGACCATCCTGGCCGGGGTCAACGAGAAGGAGATCCTCCCGGTGCTCGAGTTCGGCCTGCGCCATCCGAACGTGAAGGAGGTCTTCTTCCTGGGCTGCCGCATGCTCGGCCGCGCCGCCGGCGGGTTCGAGGCCCAGCAGCTTCTGCCGGACCAGGTCATCGACCTGCTCGAACGCGCCACCGGCGGACGCATCCACCGCGACGACGTCCGCCGGTTCCAGAAGCTCTACTTCGCCCTGCTCGCCGCCTTCGGAGTCCGGAAGTGCCTCTACATCCAGCACTACCTGCTGCTGCGGGAGCCCGGCGGGGCGTATCGGACGCTGGCGGAATGCATCGACCTCCAGCGGCTCGAACCCGGTCTCGAACGCTTTCGGCAGAGGATGGAACGAGGCGCGCGACGAACCGCCGTCGCAGGCCTTCTCGCGGAGAGCCTGCCCGTCCTGCTCGCGCCGCGCGCGTGGCCGCTGCTGGGCGAATTCGGGGCGCTGCTGCTGCTCATGGCCCTGGGCTTCAATCTCCGGCGGGTCCGCCGCCGCAGCGTCCTCCTGGGCTACATCACCGCCTGCGATCCGCTCATCTACGACACGGCGGTCGCCGAGAACTGCGGCAAGGGGGAGGTCTCGCGGGACCTCGGCATCCAGGAGTCCGGCGCGCTCGCCAATGTGCTCCGGGAACACCGGTGGAGGACGCCGTGATCCGCATCCTCTCGCCCGTGCTCAACGCGCGGGAAGCCGTCGCCGTGATCGAGGCGGGGGCGAAGGAGCTTTACTGCGGCGTCATGCCGGGCGCGTGGAAGAAGGCCTACTCCAACGTCGCCTCGCTCAACCGGCGGGAATGGGCCTCCGCCAACATGAACAGCCTCGAGGACGTGCGGGCCGTCACGGACGCCGCCCACCGGCTGGGCACGCCGGTCTTCCTGACGCTGAACGCCCTCTACACGGAGAAGCAGTATCCGGAGGTCCGGCAGGTCGTGCAGGGCGCCGCCTCCTGCGGCATCGACGCCCTCATCATCGCCGACCTGGGCCTGCTGCTCTCGGTCCGGGACATGGGCTGGCAGGGGGCCATCCACGTCAGCACCGGCGGCACCACGTTCAACGACGAGGCGATCTCGTTCTACCGGAGCCTCGGCGCGGAACGCGTCATCCTGCCCCGCCACAACCGGGTCACCGAGATCGCCGCGATGGCCGCCCACCACCGGGACGTCGAACTGGAAACGTTCGTGATGAACTCCGGCTGCATGAACATCGACGGGTTCTGCACCCACCACCACGGCATCCGGGAACTGACGCGGCCGGTGTGGTGGAACATCCCGAAGATGCTGCACGCCGACCATCACGTGCTGCGGTGGCTCAAGCGGCTTCCCTCCTGGCTGCGCCCCCGCATGAGCCGGATCCTGTCCCGCACGGCCGACAGTTCGTGCCTGCTCGCCTACGACGTGGACGTGACCTCCGCCGGGGCGCCCCCGGAGGAGACGCGCCGCGTGCAGACCACGCTGCGCAACAGCTTCGGCGTGTTCACCGGCTTCGACACCTGCGGGGCGTGCGCCCTGTGGGATTTCGAGCGCGCGGGCATCACCAGCGTCAAGATCGTCGGCCGCAACAACCCCCTCGAGAAGAAGGTCCGGGACGTCCGGTTCCTTCGGGACTGCCTGGAGCGCCTGGCCGACCCCTCCCTGACGCGGGAGGCGTATGCGGAGTTCGCCCGGGAGCGGTACCGCCACATCTACGGCTTCCCGTGCGATCGCTGGTGCTACTTTCCGGAGGAGGATCTGGCGCTGGGGCCGGAGCACCTATGAACCCGACGGACCTCCCGGCCGGCATCGAGAAAGCCGTGGCGTTCACCGACCTCGACCGGCTTCGCGCATGGACCGAGCCCTGCGAACGCGTGTACTTCGGCCACGAGTTCTGCCAGCGCCTCCTCCCGTCGAAGAAGGAGGTCGCCGGCGCGGTCCGGCACGTCTCCGACCAGGGCCGCGCCTTCACGCTGCTGACCCCCTATGTCAGCAACGCGGGTCTGGCCCTCGTCCGCGATCTCGTGGCCGAGGTGCTGTCCCTTCCCGACGTGCGGCAGTTCGAGGTCGTCGTGAACGACTGGGGCGTCCTGCACTGGATGCGCCGGGAACACCCGGGCGTGCCGATGGCGCTGGGCCGCCTGCTCACCAAGCAGAAACGCGGCCCCCAGATCCTCCGCGTGGCCGACCGCCTCCCGTCGCAGGCCGTGGATCACTTCCGTCGCTCCAACGTCGACGCGCCCCATCTGAGCGCGCGCCTGCGCGAATGGGGCGTCCACCGCGTGGAACTCGACAACCTTCTCCAGGGCATCCGCCGCGACCAGGGCCTGCCGGCATCGCTGTATCACCCCTTCGTGTACGTCACGACCACGCGGTTGTGCCTGATGGCCGAAAGCACGCGCCCGCACAAGAACATCCGCTCGATGGGCCCCTGCGCCCTCGAGTGCCGCCGGTTCGAGGCCACGCTGACCCATCCGGACATGCCGGTTCCCCTGCTGCTGAAGGGCAACACGCAGTTCGTGCGGAACGGGACGCTGCCGGGGAATCTGCAGGACCTGGGGATCACCCGGCTCGTCCATCAGCCGGACCTGCCCTGATCGACGTCCCGCACCGCGGCGGCGATGCGATCCAGGTCGCGGACCGCCAGCTCCGGGTACAGCGGAAGATGGAGAATCCCGTCCGCCGCGGCCGCCGCGTTGGGGCATGCCTGCGGATCGCCGCCCAACTCGCGGAGTCCCGCGCAGTTCGACATGTAGCCGGCCGCGGAATCCACACCCTGGAGGCGCAGACGGTGGGCGAACCCGTGACGGCCGGGCCGGGTGATGGCGAAGCTCACGTAGATGTGATCTCCGTCCGGCGCCGCCGGCGCCGGCAGCCCGACGCAGCCGGCCTGGGACAACCGCTCCCACAGCGCCCGGCCCCGCTCGCGCCGGGCCGCGTTCTTGCCGTCCAGCGACCGCAGCTGGCGGAGTCCGGCGCGCGCCTGCGCGTCGGCCGGAAGGACACGGACGGCCTCCAGCCGGCCGGCCGTCATCGCGACGGGCGCCTCTTCGAACGCCCGCTGCACGAGATCGGGTCCGTCCCGCCCGGTCAGGCGCACCAGGGGGCCGAGGGCCAGCGAGAAGATCGCACGCCGCGTGGCCGCGCGCATCGCCAGCGCGCTGACCGCCTCCCGCACGAGGCGGTCCCGCGCGGGAGAGCGGAATTCCCTCACCGCGGCGGCGACGCGATCGTGCGCGGCGCGGTCGCGAAGGACCACCATGCCCCCGCCGAAGGTCGTGAAGTTCTTCGTGATGCCGAACGTGAAGCAGGCCGCCCGCCCCAGGGTGCCCGCCGGCCGGCCCGCCACCCGCGCCCCGAGGCACTGGGCGCAGTCCTCGATCAGGTCGATGTTCCGCGGCTCACACAACGCCCGCAGGCCGGCCATGTCGCACGTGCGCCCGAACAGGTGCGTGGGAATCACGGCGCGCGTCCGGTCCGTCATGACGGCCGCCACGGACGCGGGCGTCAGCTCATACGTTTCGGGATCGACATCGGCATAGACCGGCGTCAGGCCGGCCAGCCGCACCACGGCGGGCATCGCGAAGAAGGTGAAGCCGGGAAGGACGATCTCCGAGCCCGGGGGGTACCCGAGCGCCTGAAGGACCAGCCACAGCGCCATCCGGCCGGACGACACGAACACGGCGTGCTCGCATCCCAGGTACTCCGCGAAGGCCCGCTCGAACTCCTCCAGGACGGGGCCGGGCCGGCGCGGCGCACGCAGGGCGTCGGCCATGAACGCCAGCGTCTCGCCCCACCCCACCGTCGGCGCGAATCGGGGAATCATCTCCGGAGCAGCCTCCACTGCGCTTCCGCAACGGCCACGGTGGACCGGCCGATCCGTGCCCGCGCGAAATCCACGGGGGCGACTATAGGAACATGGACCACGGCATTCAAGATCCGGGAGATCGCGGCCGCACGAGGCCGGTCATGATCGCCCCCTCGGCGGCCGCCGCGACGGCGACGGAGACGCGAAGGATCGACGCGCACATCGGGGGCCGCATCAGAACGGGGCGTTGAAGGAGGGGCAGAAGACCAGCGCGTCGCTCCGGGTGATGATGTTGACCAGGCCCAGTTGCACGCCGGTCATGGTCTGGCTGATATTGACGAGCCCGATCTGCGCTCCGGACATCGAGCCCGCCCGGTCAAAGCACGCCCTCGCGATGTCCCTTGCCAAACTATGTACCTTGTGGTACTAGGTATCGAAAGCCTCGCGTTCCGCGGGCGACGGCGCGCGGGCGGACGGGAACCGGGCAGGCGGCGGCGATGGACGATTCGGACTACATGCTCAACTGGGCCGTGCAGATCCGGCGCGGCTGGATCGAACTCTGCGTCCTCAAGGCGCTGGAGCGCGGCGAGCGCTACGGCTACGACCTCGTCCGCTCCCTGTCGGCGCTGCCCGGCCTCGACGTCACCGAGGGCACGCTCTACCCCCTGCTCTCGCGACTGCGCCTGCAGGGCCTCGTCTCCACGCGCCTCGTCGAGTCGACCGAAGGCCCGGCACGCAAGTACTACGCCCTCACCGCCCGCGGCCGGCGCACACTCGCCCAGATGAACGACCACGTGGAGATGCTCGTCCGCCAGGCCCGGCGGCTGGGCAACGACAAGGAGGACCGATGAAGCCCTGGAGCGACGAGGCGCGCGAAGCCTTTGACACCCATTGCGAATCGCGGCGCGGCGCCCTGCTGGCCGCGGGGGCGGATCCGGACGAGGTCTTCGCCGACTGGCACGCCCACATCGCGCGGGAGGCGGACGTCCTCCCGGATCCCACCGTCGATGCGGCCATGGTCCGGCGTCTGCTGGGGCGGCTGGACACCCGTGCCGACCCGGTCGACACCCCGGCCCCCGCCGCCCCCGCGCGTCCGGCTCGCCTGTCGATCACCGCCACCGTCTTCCTCGCGGTCTTCGGCGTCGCCCTGCCCGCCCTGACCCTGGCGGTCGAACTGTCCACGTCGATGTGCGCCGCGACCTTCTTCGATCCCCTGCCCTCCTGGATCAACGCCGCCCTGATCGCACTCGTGCCGGTCGCCAACGGGCTCGCCCTCGCCTCCCTGCGCCGCCCCGGGCGGCCCGCGTGGCGCACGGCCGGCTGGCTCAACGGCCTGGCCATCTCGGTCGCGGCCTTCTACGCGCTCGTCTTCGCCCTCCTCACCCCGATCGCGCTCTTCGGCATACTCTGGTTCGGACTCGGCTTCCTCCCGCTGGCGCCCCTGACCTCGCTGGTCTGCGCGCTGGCTCTCCGGCTGCGCCTCCGTCGCACCGCGGCGGCGGACGGCCTCCCGCCCCCCGCCGCGGTCTGGAAAACCCTGGCCGCAGCCGTCGTTCTGCTGGGCATGGCCGCGGCGCCCCGGGTCGTCACACTGACCGGCATCCAGTGGGCCGCGTCGGACGACGCCGCCCTCCGCGCCCGCGGGCTCCGGCTCCTTCGCTCCTGGGGCAGCGAGGAGGAACTCCTCCGCGCCAGCTACATCCGCCGTCAGATCCAAGTCGATCCTTGGATCTGGGCCTTCCAACTCGGCACCGACCCCGTTCCGATGGAGCGCATCCGCGAGATCTACTATCGCGTCATCGGCCGCCCCTTCAACGCCGTCAAGCCGCCGCCCCTGCGCGGGCGCCGCGGCGCGATCTTCGACGAGGCGGAGTGGGATTTCGCGCAGGGCGGCGAGGCGGTCGCCGCGCGCGTCCGCGGGCTCTCCCTCGCGCAGTCGCGCCTCGACGGACGGATCGAGGCCGACGCCGGCGTCGCCTATCTCGAGTGGACGATGGTCTTCCGCAACGACTCGCCGCAACAGCGCGAGGCGCGCGCGCAGATCCTCCTCCCGCCCGGCGCCTCGGTTTCGCGGCTCACCCTGTGGATCAACGGCGAGGAGCGCGAGGCGGCCTTCGGCGGACGCAGCCAGGTGCGCGAGGCCTACAAGAAGGTCGTCGAGCGCCGCCGCGACCCCGTTCTCGTGACCACCGACGGGCCGGATCGCATCCTCCTCCAGTGCTTCCCCGTCCCCCCCGACGGCGGCCAGATGAAGACCCGCATCGGCATCACGTGCCCGCTGGTCGTGCGCGAACCGGACGGGGGCCATCTGCCGATGCCGCGCATCCTGGAGCGGAATTTCGGGACGCCGGAATCCCTGCAACCCTCGGTCTGGATCGACAGCAACTCCGCCATCGCCGACGCGGGTCCGCTCGCCGTCGACCGCGCGGCGCAGTCTCGATCGGCACGCGGCGAACTGACCGCCGCCGCGATCGAGGACGGCCTCTGCGTGCGCGTCCGCCGCGGCCGCGACACGATCGCCTCGTGGAGCCGCGACGACCGCGATCCGGCATCTCCTGTCGTCGTGCAGCGGCGGGTCCGGCCTCCGCCCGGCCCGGCGGTGAAGCGGCTCGCGGTCGTGATCGATGGGTCCGCCCACATGAGGGAGCACGCCGGCGAACTGGCGGACATCCTGGAGTCGCTCGTGGGGGTGGGTCCTGAACTGCGGGCGTTCTTCGCCTCGGACGATGTCTCGACGTCCGCCGTGTCCCGCGCGTCCATCCCGACGATCGTCGCCCCGCAGCGCTTCGCCGGCGGCTGCGACAACGTAACGGCGCTGGTGCAGGCGTGGGACTGGGCCTCCGGCTCCGGCGTGGGTGCCGTGCTATGGCTGCACGCCACGCAGCCCTTCGAATCCGGCGCCACGGAATCGTTGCTTCAGCGCTGGCAACGCCGGCCCGACGGGCCGCGCATCCATGCGTGTCAATTCGGCGGAGGCCCCGACCGGATCACGGACCGACTCGGCGCGAACCCGGCATTTGGCGTGATTCCGGCCGTCGCCGGACCGGTCGCCGACCTCTCGGCGCTCGGGGATGTCTGGTCCGGCGGCGCCGCCACCCCTGCATGGCAGTGGTCGA
>CAYODK010000113.1:0-17387 GCA_964402695.1 uncultured Verrucomicrobiota bacterium | reverse complement strand
GCCATCTTCGCGGGGGCGACCGTCCTCATGACCCTGCACTTCGGCAACGACTGGATCAGCGCCGCCTCCAGCGTGGCCGCGACGCTCGGCAATGTCGGCCCCGGGTTCAACGCCGTCGGGCCGATGGCCAACTACGCGGCCATCCCCCCCGCCGGCCAGGGCCTCCTGACGGTCCTGATGCTCCTCGGCCGCCTCGAACTCTACACGGTCCTCGTGCTGCTCATCCCGTCCTTCTGGCGCCGGTGACCCGACGGTCGGCGAAGAGGAGCGGATGGTCGGCGAGGCGGGCGTCGGGGAGGGTCCAGCGGTTGCCGGAGCGCGTCGCGCCGGGGACGGGGCCGAACTCGCCGGTGAGCGGATCGATGACCACCGGATCCTCCAGATCGGCGCCGGGCCCCGCGGCCAGCGACAACCGGATGCGCTCGTCCGCGCGCTCGAAATCCATGCCCGCCGGGTGCCACACCGCGTGCATCGCGCAGCCGTGGCGGACAAACGCGGCGTGGACAATCTCCTCCGGGTTCACCGCGGGCCCGTCCGCCGCGGGCTCCCAGGTCGCCTCGAGGCCGGCCCGTGCCGTGTCCGCGTCGAAAAGCGCGCAGAGGCACTGCACGGCGAAGTAGCCGGGCTTCGGCGTGTAGTCGGTCCCCCGGAGCAGCCCCTTGTAGTTGGTCTTGTTCGTCGGCCCGTCGCTGCCGAAATAGTTCACGAGGTCGACGGTATGGAAGCAGGAGACCAGCTCGATGCCCTCGCGCAGGTCGGAAACGAACCGCCGCAGCAGCCACTTGGCCTGGCGCAACTCGGTCCACGGGTAATTGGCCCGCCCCCCCGCGCCGCCGGGCTGCGACGCGGCGCCGACCTCCCCGTGCCACAGGGGGAGGCCCGGCGCGTGCTTCGCGATGATGCGGCGCCAGTTCGCGACGTCCGCCGCGTAGTCCTTCTCGGGGAACGGCCGGTAGCTGTGGAACGAGACCTTCTGGATGTGCCGCCCGAGGCCGTGCTCCATGCAGGCCTGGAAGAACTTCGTGTCCATGCCGGCGATCGCGCCGCCGATGAGGACCGCGTCGTCCGCGACCCGGCGGATCGCGGGCGCGGTCAGTTCGACGAGTCCGACGTAGCCCGCCGGATCGGGCTGGTTCGGTTTCCAGAAGCTGGTTCCGTTCGGCTCGTTCCAGATCTCGAAGTGGCGGACGCGCCCGCGGTAGTGGGCCGCCAGCGCCCCGGCGTAGCGAAGCCACGCCGCGCGCCCCCCGGGCGTGCCCGTGGGCACCCAGCCGACCGCGGTCTCGTGGTCCGCCTGCGGCGTGTAGAGCCGGTTGCCGAAGCCGACGCAGAACCACGGCTGGATCCCGATCGCCCGGAGCCGGTCGACGACGGCGTCGAGCCACGCGAAGTCATACTCCCCGGGCTTCGTCTCCGTGCGGCACCAGCCGGTGTGCACGCGCGCCCACTTCGCCCCGAGCTTCGCGAGGTGCGGGTAGGTGCGCTCCGGGTCGAACAGGCGGCGGTCGAGCGTCTCGAAGCCCACCGAGAACGGCGAGGCCGCGATCGAAGCGGAGTCGCGGGGCGCCAGCCGGAAGGCCCCCGCGGCGCCGGGCGCCCGCCGTGCGCCCGCGAGGCACGCGGCTGCCGCGGTCACTCCGCCCCGGAGGAAGCCCCTGCGCGTGCCGGGGTTCACGATGCCTGGATCCTGCGGACAAACCCGCTCATCCGTCCGCGCCGTCCGCGGCATCCTTCGAGGCGGTCGGCGACGCAGAAGACGCGCACGAGCACGAAGCCCGCGGCGAAGCCGCCGACGTGCGCCCAGAACGCGACGCCCCCGTGGGCGCTGTCGGCGACCGCCCCCGAGAGCAGTTGCAGCACGAACCAGTAGCCGAGCATGAAGTAGGCCGGCACGACGATGCGGCTGATGTAGAAGCCGAGGATCAGCAGCATGTGGACCGGGGCGGTGGGGTAGAGGAGAAGGTAGGCGCCCATCACGCCGCCGATCGCGCCGGAAGCCCCGACCATCGGCACGACGCTCCCGGGACCGGCCAGCATCTGAGCGGCGACCGCCGCGACCCCGCAGAGCAGGTAGAAGATCACGAACCGGACCGGCCCCATCGCGTCCTCGACGTTGTCGCCGAAGACGAGCAGGAACCACATGTTCCCCAGGATGTGCATCCAGCCGCCGTGCATGAACATCGAGGTGACGACGCTCCACAGGTTCGGGATCCCGTCCAGCACCGCGACGAGGTCGGGCCCGGCCGGCACGCGCGTGCCCGGCGGGACGCGCCCGAGCAGTTCGGCGGGGATGACGCCGAATTTCCAGACGGAGGCCACGAGGGCCGGGTCCGTGCCGAGTCCCTGCACGAAGATCCAGACGAGCGCGTTGACCGCCACGATGGCGATCGTCGCCACCGAGGCCCGCATCGTCGGATTGTCGTCGCGGATCGGGAACATGCCGTCAGGCTAGCCGCCCCGGGCGTCGATCTCAAGGCGCGGGTGCGGCGCCGGCGCGCGGGCCGCCGGGGCCGCGCCGGGCCCAGTCGGGGACGCGCACGTCGCCGGCGGGCGCGTCGGCGGGCGTGAACGGCTTGAGGTCGAGCACCGGCGTTCCATCGAAGGCGTCGATGCCCTCGACGCGCACGACGGCCCCCTCGACGGCGAGAATCCGGCAGAGGCTCAGGGCGATCAGGTTCGGGCGGAAGGGCGAGCGGCACGCGAAGACCCCGGTCAGCGGGTTCTCGCGGTTGCCCCGCGGATGCACGCGCAGGATCCTGCGCTTCTCCGGCGTGTCGTTCCTGTCGAACCAGTAGAAGACCTGCACGTGCGACCACGCCTCGAGCCCGAGCAACCCCTCCACGTACGGCTCGAAGATGCGGAGGGCCGCCTTGTCCTTCGCGATTTCGACCCGGCCGATGGGACGAAGCGAGAAGCTCTGCCCGCCGTCGCCGGAGGCCGCAGTTGAGGCCGGGGCGCCGGCGGTACGGGCAGTCTCCGCGCCGGACGGCGACCGTGTTGCGCAGCCGGCGGCGGGGAGCAGCAGGGCCGGCCATGCGTTCAGCAGGTTGCGTCGCTTCATAGTCTCGTTCCTTCCGCCGGCGTGGAGACGCGCCGTGCGTCCATGGGGCCAGAACGCCGCGAAAAGAGCAAATCGTACTTGTGCCCGCCGCCGCGGGCGGCAAGGATGACGCCGCCATGCCGTCCCAACCCGGAGTCGCCATGAATGCTGCACGCGGATGCCTTCGTTTCGGCCTCGCCGCCGTCCTTGCCTGCGTTTCCGCCGTCCCCGCTCGCGCGCGGCTGGAGGTCGTCAACGGCGACTTCGGGGATGTGGGCGGGCTGGAGAAGAAGGGCGACGGATGGCACGCGGGCGTGCCGAAGGGCTGGCGGGGGGCCGGCGGCGCCTACGCGGTCCACGCGGCGCGCGGGGCGACGCCCCCGGTGTGCAATCCGTCCACGCTCGGCTTCCTCCGCCAGGAGGTCGGCGTGCTCGACGCGGCCGCGGACGTCACGGTCGCATTCGACGTGTCCGAGCCGTGGCGGACCAACTCGGCGCTGGTGGCGTCGATCCTCGACGCCGACCTCCGCGAACTGGCGCAGGCGGAGTTCGAGCCCGGGCCGCGCCGCGAACTCGTTGCGAAGGGCGTGCCGGCCGGCACGCGCGTCGTCATCGCGTTCCGGGCGTCGCGGGCAAGCCCGGGGCTGGACAACGTGACCGTCACGGCATCGCCCGCCACCGCCACGCCTGCCGCGCCGGCTCCGTCCGCGGACGACCGCGTCACGGTCGCGAGCTACTACTTCGGCAACTACCACCCGAACGACCCGCGCAACGAGAAGGCGAAGGGCAAGGGGTGGGCCGAATGGGAGCTGGTCAGGGCCGCGAAGCCGCGCTTCCCCGGCCACGCGCAGCCGAAGGTGCCGCTGTGGGGCTATACGGACGAATCCGACCCGAAGGAGATGGCGCGCAAGATCGATGCGGCGGCGGACCACGGCGTCGATGCGTTCATCTTCGACTGGTACTACTACGACGACGGGCCGTTCCTCGACCGGCCGATCGACATCGGCTTCCTGCAGGCGACGAACAACGCGCGGCTCAAGTTCGCGTTCATGTGGGCCAACCACGACTGGATCGAGATCCACCCGTACCGCCGCGGGGCGGAGCGGAAGGTGCTCTACCCGGGCGCGGTGACGCCGGCGAACTTCGATCGCATCTGCGATCACGTGATCCGGTCCTACTTCCGGCACCCTTCCTACTGGCGCATCGACGGGAAGCCCTACTTCTCCTACTACGAGCTGACCAAGCTGATGGACGGTTTCGGCAGCGTGGAGGCCACGCGCGCCGCGCTCGACCGATTCCGCGCCAGGGCGGTTGCCGCGGGCCTTCCCGGGCTGCACCTCAATGCCGTCGTCTGGGGCCGGCCGATCCTGCCGGGCGAGAAGAAGCCGGCCGACGCCGCGCAGCTCGTCAAGGACCTCGGCTTCGACTCCGTGACCTCCTACGTCTGGATCCACCACGTCGCGCTGCCGTCGATGCAGACCGACTACGACTTCGTGCGCGACGCCTACCTGATGTACTGGAACGACGCCGTGCGCCGGTTCGACGTGCCGTACTACCCGAACGTGACGATGGGCTGGGACTCGAGCCCGCGCGCCTGCCAGGACGACGAGTTCGGCAACTTCGGCTATCCGTTCATGCACACCATCGCCGGCAACACGCCGGAGCGGTTCAAGGCGGCGCTCGAGATGACGAAGCGCCGCCTCCTGGCCGTGCCCGGAGGCCCGCGGATCCTCAACATCAACTGCTGGAACGAGTGGACCGAGGGCAGCTACCTCGAGCCGGACACCGTGCACGGGATGAAGTACCTCGAGGCCGTCCGCGACGTCTTCGGGTCCCGCCCGTGAGACGCGGACCGTCGTGGCGGGCCGCGGCGTCGGTGCTCGCGCTCGCGTGGCTTGCGGGCCCGTCCTCCGTCCTCGCTGGCGGCGTCGCGGGCGTCGCGATCCGCGGGTTCCAGCCCGACAAGCCGGTCAGCCGCGCCCGTCGCGCGGCCCCCGTGACCGCGGTCGTCGTCAACGACGGCACATCCGACGCCGGGGCGACGGTCCGCCTGACCGTTCCCACGGGCGTGCGGGTGACGGAAGGCGAGGTCGCGCGCGCGCTCCGGTTCGGGGCGGACGACGGCGAGATGGCGGTGACGTGGACCCTCGAAGCCGACGCGGCATGCGAGGCCGACCTGCGGGTGGACGTTGAGGCGGCGGGCGGTCCCGTGGCGAGCCGCACGCTGCGGATGCGGTTTGAGGCGCCGGTGGAGATGCGCAAGCTCCCGTACATCCCCGAGCCGGTCCCGGCGCCGACGGAGATCCTCGTCGGCGCGCATCACTGCCCGTTGTGGGAGTCCGACCAGGCGAACCTCTGGCTCAACGTGCTCAAGCACCCGGAGCGGACGCCCGCGCTCGGTTTCTACTCGCAGGACAACCCGGAGGTGTCGGACTGGGAGACCAAGTGGGCCGTCGAGCACGGCATCTCCTTCTTCGTCTACTGCTGGTATCGCGACGGGCAGGGCGGCCCCGTGAAGATGCGCTTCGGTAGCGCGATCCACGATGCGCTCTTCAAGGCTCGCTTCGTCGACCGCCTCAAGTTCACGATCATGTGGGAGAACCAGGCGCGCGGCCGCGCGGGCGTCGCGGACGAGCGCGATCTGATGACCAACCTGCTCCCGTTCTGGATGGAGAACTACTTCAAGAACCCCGGCTACCTCAAGGTCGACAACAAGCCGGTGCTCTTCATCTACCGCCCGGAGTTCCTCGTCGACGACCTCGGCGGCGTCACGAACGTGGTGCGCGCGTTCGACCGGATGCGGCAGGCCTGCCGCGAGGCCGGGTTCGACGGCCTGCACATCCTCGGCGAGTACCGCGGTCTCGATCCGCGGCACCTCGGGCACATGAAGAACCTCGGCCTCGATGCGAGCTTCGCCTACTGCTGGCCCGTGCCCGGCAGTCCGCCGCCCGCGAAGGCCGTCGAGACGCAGATGGGGTACATCCGGAAGACGCAGGAACTCGGGATCCTGCCGCAGGTGGTCACCGTCTCGCAGGCGTGGAGCGGCTGGCGCGACGAAGGCAGCATCTGGAAGACACCGCCCGCGGAGTTCGAGGGGCTGCTGCGGCAGGCGAAGGACTTCGTCGCCACGCTGCCGAAGGACCAGCTTGGCGCGCGGATGCTGCTGCTCGACAACTGGAACGAATGGGGCGAGGGCCACTATCTCGCGCCGTACCGCGAATACGGTTTCGGTTACCTCGACGCGGTGCGGAGCGTGTTCTCGTCCGCCCCTGCAGCCCACGAGGACCTGATCCCCGAGGACATCGGCCTCGGACCGTACGATGCGGCGATCCGCGGCCATTTCGCACGCGAGGCGGACCTGCGGCGCGAGCGGACGCGGCGCGTCGTCCGCCCGGGCGTGCCGGACGGGCTGTCCGCCTGGTGGACGTTCGACGAGGACGACGGCGCCCCCGTGGCGCTGGATGTCTCCGGCCACCGCCGCGGAGGGATCCTGCGCGGAGCGAGGCGCGCGCCCGGCCGCGAGGGCAGGGCGCTGGTCTGCGACGGCGGCTGCATCGAGGTGCCCGGCGCGGAGGTGTTCGCCGCGACGAACGGTCTGACGGTGGAGTGCCGCGTGTTCACCGATGATCCCGCGCAGGCGAACCGCTGGATCGTCAACGGCGTCCACGGCGCCGATCCCGCCGCCGGCTTCCGGCTCGGCGTGCTGGACGGGCGGCCGTGCTTCCAGGTTCCGCTGACGCCATGGAGCCACCACCTGAAGGCGTCCGAACCCTTGCCCGCCGGGCGCTGGGTGCATCTCGCCGGGACATTCGACGGCGCGACGATGCGGCTCTACGTCGATGGCGTCGAGCGCGGCGCGATGGAGCGGCCCGGTCCGCTCCGCCCCGCCGCCGGCCCCCTGATCCTCGGCAACTACGCCGTCGGCCACGGAAGTCATTTCGAGGGGCTGCTCGACGACGTGCGGGTCTTCGACCGCGCGCGGGCGCCGGCTTCCCCGGCGGCCGCCGAGGGAAGGTAGGTGCGGGGCAGGCGGGAGTGAGCCCACGATCCGTATCACAAGAACCGGGAGGGCCGCCGGTCCGGACGGCCGGTGCGTTGAAATGGGCGGCCGGAGGCTCCCGCCTCACGAGCGGCGCCGGAGGTCGCGGTCGCGTCCCGGAGGGTGTACAAACGGGGCGGCGGGGCAACTCGGAACGGGCGGGAGGTGGGCGATGCGGACGCAGGGTGTGCGGGACGTGACGCGGGTGGTGGCGGCTGCGGTGGTGCTCGCCGCAGGCGCGGCGTCGGCGCAGGCGCCGGCGGCGCCGAAGAAGACCTACGACATCGCGGCGTTCGTGTGGCCGTCGTACCACCCGGACGACCGGGCGCGGATCTTCTGGCCGATGGGCATCGGCGAGTGGGAGACCGTGATGAAGAACGAGGCCCACTTCGAGGGCCACCAGCAGCCGCGCCGGCCGGTGTGGGGCTACGTCAACGAGGCCGACCGCTACGTGATGGAGATGCAGATCGCTGCCGCGGCCGACCACGGCGTCAACGTCTTCATCTACGACTGGTACTGGTACGACGGCATGCCGTACCTCGAGGCGTGCCTGAACGACGGCTACCTCAAGGCCCGCAACAACGACCGCGTGAAGTTCTACCTGATGTGGGCGAACCACGACGTGAACCTGATGTGGGACCGCCGCAACTCCGATGACGCCGCGTCGAAGAAGAACAAGGCGACGATCTGGCGCGGGGCCGTCAGCCGGTCCGAATTCGAGACCATCGCGCGCCGGTGGATCGAGAGATACTTCGGGCATCCCTCCTACTACAAGATCGGCGGGAAGCCGGTGCTGATGATCTACGACCTCAACAAGCTCATCGAGGGCCTTGGCGGCGTCGACGCGACCGCGCAGGCGCTCGCCTGGCTCCGTGATGAAGTGAAGAAGGCCGGCCATCCGGGGCTCGAACTGCAGCTCTCGATGCGCAAGCACAGCGAGAAGAGCCTCTCCGGCATCGCCGGCGACAACCTCGGCACGCAGAAGGAGGTCGTCGAGAAACTCGGCTTTGACTCGCTGACGCACTACCAGTTCTGCCACTTCGCCAACGTGAACCGGGATTACAGCGAGGTGATGGTGGACGTGCGGAAGGAGTGGGAGACCGTGCGGACCGGCTACAAGGCGACCTACTACCCCCATGTGTCCGTTGGCTGGGACAGCAGCCCGCGCACGCCGAAGCGCCTCGGCGCCGTGATCAAGAACAACACCCCCGGGAACTTCGAGAAAGCCCTGCGCGACGCGAAGGCGTTGGTCGACGCCCACCCCGGCGCCGCGCCGCTGATCACGGTCAACAGCTGGAACGAATGGACCGAGACCAGCTACCTGCAGCCGTGCGACCTGTACGGCTACGGCTATCTGGAGGCGGTGAAGCGGGTGTTCGTCGGGGAGTGAAGGGACGAGGGACGAGGGGCGAGGGGCGAGGGATGAGGGGCGAATGAAGCGATGGATGGCGGCATGGGCGGCCGCGGCAGGACTCGCCGCGGGGGGACGGGCGGAGGGCGCGCCGGCGGCGGGGATCGCCGCGCGGTCCGCTCCGCCGAACATCATCCTGATGATGGGCGACGACCACGGGTGGGAGGAGACCGGCTACCACGGGCATCCGCACGTGAAGACGCCGGTGCTCGACGAGATGGCGGCGCAGGGGCTGCGGTTCGACCGGTTCCACTCCGCGCATCCGAGCTGCTCGCCGACGCGGGCGAGCTTCCTCACCGGCCGGCATCCCAATCGCATGGGCACGTTCACGCCCGGCTGGTCGTTCCGGCCGGAGGAGGTCACCCTCGCGCACGTGATGCGGAAGGCGGGCTACCGCTGTGCGCACTTCGGAAAGTGGCACGTCGGTCCGGTGAAGAAGGAATCGCCGGTCTGTCCCGGCGCGATGGGTTTCGACGAATGGCTCTCGCACGACAACTTCTTCGAGCTGAACCCGTCGCTCTCGCGCAACGGCGGTCCGCCGCAGGTCTTCGAGGGCGAAAGCTCCGAGATCCTCGTGCGCGAGGCGGTCGCGTTCGTCGACCGTGCCCGGAAGGAGGGGACGCCGTTCTTCGCCGTCGTGTGGTTCGGGTCGCCGCACGAGCCCTACAGCGGCCTGCCGGCGGACCTTGCGCTCTATGACGACCTGCCCGCGAAGTACACGAAGAAGGTGCGGCTGACGTCGAACGAGACCGGCCGTCCCGTCACGCGGCCGCTCGGCGAGGTGCTGCGCGAGCGCTACGCGGAGATCACCGCGATGGACCGCGCCATCGGCGTGCTGCGGAAGCACCTCGCCGCCGCCGGCCTGCGCGACGACACGCTGCTGTTCTACTGCGGCGACAACGGCACCTCGCCCGACGCCACGCTCGCCTCGCCGCATCGCGGAACGAAGGGGCAGTTCTACGAGGGCGGCACGCTCGTCCCGGGCCTGATCGAGTGGCCCGCGCGCATCCGGCAGCCGCGCGCGACGAACGTCCGCGCGACGACCAGCGACCTGCTGCCGACCCTCTGCGCGCTCACCGGCCGGCCGCCGCCGGACCGCCCGCTGGACGGCATCGACCTGACGCCCGTGCTCGACGGCGCGATGGCCGCGCGGCCGTCGCCGGTCTTCTTCTGGGGCTACAACATCGGACGGCTCACATCGGCCAACGCGCCGCCGTATCTCGACCCTCGGCTTCAGGAGGGCACCACCCCCCTCGTGAAGCTCGCCGGCAACAAGGCCACGCGCGATTTCAACAACCTGCGCCATCCGGGCGTATTCACCGACGCCGACTACCTCGGCCCCCGCTCGGTCATCGACGGACCCTTCAAGCTGATCATCCACGACGGTGGAAAGCCCGCCGCCTCCCGGGTCGAGCTCTTCGACCTCGATGCCGACCCCTCCGAGAAGACCGACCTCGCCGAGCGGCACCGCGATCGCGTCGCGCAGCTTCAAACGAAACTCCGCGAGTGGCAGCAGTCCGTCCTGAAGAGCCTCGCCGGCGCGGACTACGCGAAGTGACCGGACCCGGAAGGAGATCCTCCGCACCATGAAGCCCGTCCATGCGTCGTTCGCGCTGCTCTGCGGCATTCTCGGCTCCACCGCCCCGGCGACGGAGGCTCCGCCCAACGTGATCCTCATCCTCGCCGACGACCTCGGCGCGAAGGAGCTTTCCTGTTACGGGAACAAGGAGCACAGGACGCCCAACCTCGACCGGATGGCCGCGGAGGGCGCGCGATTCGAGACGTTCTTCGCCAACCCGCTCTGCACGCCGACGCGCGTTGCGCTGATGACGGGGCAGTACGGCTTCCACAACGGGTTCCTCGGCATGGCGAACCCGGCGTTCACGCCCGCCGCGGATTCGCCGCAGAAGCAGATCGGCAACCAGTTCACCCATGCCGACCTGCTCAAGTCGCGCGGCTACGCGACCGCGCTCGCAGGCAAGTGGCAGCTTTCCGGCGAACTGCCGGACCTGATCCGCGATGCGGGCTTCGACGAGTACCGGATGTGGGCCTACGACCACAACCTGCCGGAGGGCGTGAAGCACCCCGCACACGAGAAGGGCGGCCAGGCCTGCCGCTACTGGCACCCGAGCATCGTCGAGAACGGGAAGTACCTGCAGACGAAGCCCGAGGACTACGGCCCGGACTTCTTCAACGATTTCGTCATCGACTTCGCGCGTCGCCACAAGGCCGGGCCTTTCTTCGTCTACTACACGTCCGTCCTGACGCACAATCCGCACTTGGAGACGCCCGACCCCGCGCAGCCCGGCAAGCGCTGTCCCGCCACCTTCAAGTCGAACATCGAATACCTCGACCACCTCATGGGCCGGCTCCTGGCGGCCCTGAAAGCGGAGGGTCTGGACGAGAAGACGCTCGTCATCTTCGTCGGCGACAATGGCACCGGCGGGTCCGGCAAGGGCACCGTCACCGAACTCGGCGCGCGCGTGCCGTGCATCTTCCGCGGCCCCGGCGTGAACCCCGGGCGGGTCGTGCGCGCCCCGGCCGACCTCACCGACATCATGGCCACGCTGGCGGAGGTCTCGGGCGCGGACCTGCCGAAGGACCGGCCCTTCGACGGCCACAGTCTCGCCCCGGTGCTGCGCGGCGAGAAGGAGCGGCACCGCGACTGGATCTACAGCCATCTCGACGACGGGCGCGTCCTGCGCGACGAGCGCTGGCTGCTGGAGATCGACAAGGGCGGCAAGGGCGAGACGTTCTTTGATTGCGGCACAAGTCGGGATGGCACCGGCTACAAGGACGTGACGAAGTCCGACGATCCCGGGGTCAAGGCCGCCCGCGCCCGATTCGCGGAGATCCTGGCCGGAATGCCCGAACCGAGGCCGCGGGATGGCGTTGCCGCGAAACCGGCGAAGGGGAAGAGGGGGGGCTCCGAACCGAAGAAGGCCGCCGCGGCGTCCGGGCCCCCGGCGGAGGCCGGGAAGGCGGATCGTTTCCCGAAGCGCGACCTGAACGGCGACGGCGCGCTCGACCGCGACGAGTTCATGAAGACGATGACCGGCAAGGATCCCGCCGCCGGCGAGTCCCGGTTCAGGACGATGGACGCCGATGGCGACGGCCGCGTGACGCGGGAGGAGTTCCTGGGCGTGGTGGGGAAGGTGAAGTAAGCCGGGGGACGGTGTGCGCGCTCGGAATGGAGACGTCATGAAGAAACGACGAGTCGGTGGCAACGTGACGCGGCGCGAGGCGATCGGGCTGGCGCTGGGCGCGGCGATTTCGGGCGCGTGGACGGGATGCCGCGGCGTGTCCGGCGGCGCGGCGTCGGTGAAGCCGGCGCCCCGCTTCCGCAAGCCGGGCGAGCGGCTGAACATCGGGGTGATCGGGGTCGGCGGCAAGGGGTGGTCGAACTGGGAGCCGATGTTCAGGAGGGGGGAGAACATCGTGGCGCTGTGCGACACGGATCGCACGCCCGTGGACCGCGCGTTGGCGATCGTCCGGGAGCGGAACCGCGACGCACGGGGTTACAGCGACTACCGCAAGATGTTCGACGACTGCAAGAACCTGGACGTGGTGCTTGTGTCCACGCCCGATCATACGCACGGTCCGGCGGCGATTCGTGCCATGAAACAAGGCTGCCACGTCTACGTGGAGAAGCCGCTGGTCCGCACGATCTGGGAGGCGCGGACGTTTGGGAAGGTCGCCCGAGAGGCCGGCGTGATCACGCAGATGGGGAATCAGGGCAGCGGCGACAACGGGTTCCGGCGCAACGTGGAGATTCTGCAGTCGGGTGTCCTGGGGCGGGTTCGGGAGGCGCACGTTTGGGTCCAGTCCCCGTTCATCAACGGGCGGATCTACTGGCCGCAGGGCGTGGTGCGGCCGGCGGGCGCCGATCCGGTCCCGCCGACGCTGGACTGGGAGAACTGGCTGGGCACGGCGCCCGTGCGTCCCTACAAGGAGGGGGCGTATCATCCCTTCAACTGGCGGGGCTGTCTGGACTTCGGCGGCGGCGCGTTCGGCGACATGGGGTGCCACACGCTGAACCTGCCGTTTCGCGGTCTGAAGCTGGGCGCGGTGACGGAGGTTGAGTGTCTCCGGGCCGACGACCGGAACCCCGACACCTACCCGTCGCGCAGTTCGGTCCGGCTGCGCTACGCGTCGCGCGAAGGGATGCCGCAGGTGGACGTGTTCTGGTACGACGGGGGGCTCAAGCCTCCGGCGGACCTCATGCCGCAGGTTGTCGCCACGCTGGGCGAGGTGCCGAGAAGCGGCAGCCTGGCGATCGGCGAGCGGGGGATCCTGGTCAGCGCGGGCGATTACGGCGAGAAGGCGTACGTGGCGCTCCAAGGCGAGCCGAAGGTGCGTTCCGTGACCAAGCACGAGGCGGTCGCGGGCCTGCCGCAGACGGTGTCGCGGTGCGAGGCCGCGCCGGTCGAACTCGGCCGGGAGTCGCGACTGGTCCTGCGGGACGGCGAATGGAAGATGATCGACATGGGGGTCGCGCCGTCGCGTGCGAACCACCGCGCCGAGTTCGTGGCGGCGTGCAAGGGGCAGGGGTCGTGCTACTCCGACGTCAACGTCTCCGTGCCGATGGTCGAAGGGGTCCTGCTGGGATGCGTGGCGCAGCAGGTGCCGGGCAGGTTGGTGTGGGACAGCGCCAGAATGGCGTTCGTCGGAAACGACGCGGCCGATCTGAGAGTCCGGCCCTGCATCCGGCACGGCTGGGAATTCTGAACGGGGACGCAATGCGACGGTGGATTCCTGCCTTCCGTTCTTGCCACTCGCAGGCCTTGCGGCGGCCTCTCGGCCGAGGATAGGATGGGGCCGCCCTGGAGACCGTCATGTCCGGTCGACGCATCATGAAACGACTGCTGCTCGCACTGCTGCTCTCCGTGCCGTGGGCGCGCGGCGATGATCGGCTGGCGAAGTGGAAGGGCGCGACGCGGGAGTCCGTTTCGTCGCTCACAAACCGCCACGTCATCCATTCGTATTTCAATACGTCGCCGGAAAGCCCGGATGGGAAGTTCGTCCTGTACTACGCGTCGGCCACGCGCGAGGGGGAGAGCGGCGATCTGCGTCTGCTCGAGCGCGCGACGCGGAAGGAGCGAATCGTCGCGAAGGGTGTCACGACGGAAGATGCGCATCGAGCGGCGTGCCAGCAGTGGATCCGCGGAGGAAGAACGGTCGTCTATCACGACTGTCGCGGCGGGCGGTGGTGCGTGGCGGCGGTGGATGTGGCGTCGGGGGATGAGAAGATCCTCGCATGGGACCGGCAGGTGGGGTTCGGCGCGGCGATGGGCGACTGGGTTCCGGTGTATGGCTGCCACTGGAATCCGGGACCGCACCGCGACATCGAGCTGGTGAACGTGGAGTCGGGTGAAGTCCGCAAGGCGGTGACGGCGGACGAAGTGCGGCGGGAATACGCTGACTGGATCCAGGGACGTTTCGGGGCGACCGACATCTCGCTCTTTTTTCCGGTGATGAGCCCCGACGGAAAGAAGCTGTTTCTGAAGATCGCACGGCCCGGCGGCGCCGATGACTTCCGGGGCAAGCAGGCGAGCATCCGCGACGGCAAGGTTGTCTATGACTTGGAGGCCAGGCGTCTTGTCCGGCTCGTGACCAAGTGGGGGCACCCTTCGTGGACACCCGATTCGACCGGGCTATTCGAGAAGGGCAACCACGGGATGGACATCGCGACGGGCAGGACTGCGCCCCGTCGCGCGCCGTCGTGCTTCTCGGATCATCCGTCGGTGTCGCCCGACGGGAGGCTCTTTGTGACGGACGCGGACGTCAGCCGCCGCCCGTTCGGCGGGCCGAATCTGTGGGCCGTGGGCGTGGGTTCGATGAGGGAGGACGCCTACGAGGTCATTGAGGTCTTCGATAACTCAAGGGGCGCGACCTCGTGGCGCCGCAACCACCCGCATCCGGCGTTCAGCGCCGACGGGAAACGCGTCTACTACAACGTGAACAGCGGGGCGTGGACGAAACTGATGGTCGCCGAGCGCCGCGATTGATTCCAGCGGCGGAGGTCAAGATGTTCACCCTGCAGTTCGTGGTCGTGGGTGGGGGGCCGAGGTGAACGCGGCCATCCCGATCCTGGCGGCCGTGCTGCCCGCGTTGCCGGTTGCGCCGCATGCCGGAGACGAGGCGGCCATCCCGCCGCCGATGCTCCTGAAGAGTGCCGCGAAGCCGCAGGACGTGGACGGGACGTCGTACGACCTCGTCGTCATCGGCGGCACGCCGGGCGGCATCGCCTGTGCCGTACGGGCGGCCCGAGAGGGATTGAGTGTGCTGCTGGTGAATCCCACGCGGCATCTCGGCGGCTTCCTCACGAGCGGCGCGGGCGGCTGGGAGGCGCCGTATGACGGGCTTCGGTCTCCGTTGTATGGCGAGATGCTGACCGGCGCCGCGGCCTATTATCGCGGGACGTACGGCGAAGGCTCGCCGCAGCACCTCGCCTCCCTGCCGAGCCGGACCAGCCGGGCGCACATTGACCGCCCGAAGATCGAGCCGCGCATCGCGGAACTGCTCTTCCATCGGATGCTCGAGCGCGAGACGTCGCTGACCGTCCTTCTCGGCCACATCGTCACGAAGGCGGATCGCGATGGCGCGGTGTTGAAGAGCGTCACGCTGCGCGAGAGGGCCCCCGCGGGGCAGGCATTGCCGTCAGCCCCATCCGGCAGGCCGGCGCAGACAGGAGTGTCTGCGCCACGCACCATCCGCGTCGCCGCCCGGGTTTTCGCCGATGCCATGTACGAGGGCGACCTCATGGCCGCCGCGGGCGTGAGGACGCAGATCGGCCGCGAGTCGCGAGCGCACTACGGAGAGAGGCACGCGGGCGTCATCTACACGAAGGAGCGTGCCAAGGAGCCCGGGCAGCGCGGCTTCCCGAAGGCCGCCGACGAGGGCACGCTGAACATCCGCTACAACAGCCATGCCACGGCGGAGATCGTTGAAGGACCTCAGAGCGGCGAGGCGGACGGCTCCGTGATGGCCTACAACTACCGACTCATCCTAACCCGTGATCGGTCCAACCGCATCGCGGTCGCCAAACCCGCCGGCTATGACCCCGCCATCGCGAAGGCGGCGGCGGGCGGGGGCTTCGTGCCGAACCTGCCGAACGACAAGGTTGCATGGAATGGCGGACGCCTCATCGGCCCGCAGAACGACTACCCCGCCGCGGACTGGCCCGATCGCGAGGCGATCGCACGGCGCTACCTCGACGCGATGCTCATGCGACTTTGGTGGATTCAGAACGATCCCGAAGCCCCCGAGGGCGAGCGCAGGAAATTCGAGGGCTACGGCCTGGCCGCCGACGAGTTCCCCGACAACGGCCATGTGCCCTACGAGATCTATGTCCGCGAGGCCCGGCGTCTCGTCGGACGGTACGTCTTCAAAGAGCAGGACAACGTCATCGCCGAGGGCATCGCCCGCACGCCGGTCCATGGCGACAGCATCGCCATGACCGACTGGCCGGTGGATTCCGTCGCCTGCCTGCCGCGCAAGGCGCCCGGCGGCAACACCGATGGCATCCTCTTCCTCGGCGAGGAATCCCGCCCCGCGCAGGTGCCGTACCGCAGCCTGCTGCCGGTGGAGGTGAACAACCTCCTCGTCCCCGTCGCCCTCTCCGCCTCCCACGTCGGATGGGGCTCGATCCGCCTCGAGCCGGTCTGGATGCAGGCCGGCGAGAGCGCCGGCTTCGCCGCCGCGCTGGCCGTGAAGGGCGGGACGACGCCCGGGGAACTCGAACCCGACGTCCTGATCCGCCACCTCGCCTCCCGCCGCGTGATGATCAGTTTCTTCAACGACCTCGATGTGGCCTCCGACGACCCCCGCGTGCCCGCCGCGCAGTACTTCGGCACGAAGGGCTTCTTCGCCAGCTACGACGCGAGGCTCGATGCACCGCTCACCGAGGCCGTGAAGACCGCCTGGGAGGAAGGCTTCAAGAGACTCCACGACGGCACGCTGGCGCCCATGCAGCTCGCCAAGGCCGTACAAGCCGCCGAGGCCCAGCCATCCCCCGCCGCCGGAGAATCCCGCGGCGCCATGCTCGCCAGACTTTGGAGCCACCGATGGCCGTGAATCATCCCACGTGTCTGACGCCTGACGCGATCCTCTGCGAGTATCCATGAAGCACCCGAAGCCCCTCCGACGCCTCCTCCTCACCGCCTTGCTGATGGCGCCGCTGGCGTCGGGTGCGGACGGCGATAGGCTTCCGGCTTTCTCGTGGGATCGAGTGCCGTGCTACCAGCACATCCGCAAGGACACCGCGTTCTCCGACGACGAAGTGCGCTATCTCGCGTCGTTCCCGCTTGTGACGCTGGAGAAGGGCACCGGGGCGAAGACGTCCGGTTCGACCGAGGCCGGCACGCTGGCCGCGGCCAAGGCCATCAAGGCCGTCAATCCGGCCACGAAGGTCCTGTATTATCGCAACGTCATCGTTCACTACGGCGCCTACGCGGCCAACGCGTCCCTGGAGGGCCTTCCGGGCGCGTTGCTGGTCGGGCACGACGGCAGCGACAAGCTCGTGCGCGGCCGCGTCCAGGCCTATGACCTGACCAGCGAGCGGATGCGCGACTGGTGGGTGGGCAACGTCCGACAGGTCTGCGCCGATCCTGCTGTCGACGGCGTCTTCCTCGACGGCAACGTGAAGGTTCTGGAGCCCGAGTACCTGCGCCGGGAGATCGGCGAGGCGAAGAAGGCCGCGCTGGTCGGGGGGTACGACGCGATGATGAAGGAGACCCGGCGCGTGCTGGGGCCGGAGAAGCTCATGGTGGCCAACCTGCTGCGGGCGCGCTTCCCCGACTCCGGGCTGGGGCGGCTGCGCGCGTTTGACGGCTCCTACATCGAGGCGTTCGAGACGACCGTGGGGGCCATGCCGGTGAAAGACTACGTGGCCAAGG
>CAYODK010000112.1:0-17410 GCA_964402695.1 uncultured Verrucomicrobiota bacterium | reverse complement strand
TTCGCCCCTGGTAGCCGGTGTACATGCACCGCGGGCAGCCCCGCGCCTCGACGAACTCGATGTCCCGATCGCCCGGCAGGTCCCAGAAGTCCAGCGCCGCCGGGCTCGCGCGGACCCGGATGCAGCAGTGCGGACACACCCGCCGGACCAGACGCTGGGCAAAGGAGAGCAGCAGCACGGAGGAAACCAGGAACGGCTCGATCCCCATGTCGAGCAGCCGGGTGATGGCCCCGGCCGCGTCGTTCGTGTGGGCCGTGCTGAAGACGCGGTGCCCCGTCAGCGCAGCCTGCACGGCGATGCGGGCCGTCTCGGGGTCGCGGATCTCGCCCACCATGATGACGTCCGGATCCTGCCGCAGGATCGAGCGGAGGCCGGAGGCGAACGTCATGCCGGCCTTGGTGTTCAACTGGACCTGCCGGATCTTGGCGACCCGGTACTCCACGGGATCCTCGACGGTGATGATGTTGATGTCGGGATGGTTCAACTCCTTCAGCATCGCATACAGCGTCGTCGACTTCCCGCTGCCGGTGGGACCGGTGCTGAGGAACATGCCGTAGGGGCGCTGGATCACCGTGCCGAGCAGGTCGCGGTCGCGCGTCGACATGCCTAGGTCGTTCAGCGAGTACGAGAAGGCCCCCATGTCCAGCAGCCGGAGCACGACGTTCTCGCCGTGGATGGTCGGGATGATGGAGACCCGGACGTTGATCTCGCGGTTCTCGATGCGGATCGTGAACCGCCCGTCCTGCGGCATGCGGGAGACCGCGATGTCCATGCGCGAGAGGATCTTGATGCGCGACACGATGGAGAGGTGCAGGCCCTTCGGCGGCGCGGGAACCTCCTGCAGCTTGCCGTCCACCCGGAAGCGAAGCTGGATGCGATCCTCCTCCGGGCTGATGTGGATGTCGCTGGCGCCCTCCCGCACGGCCTGCGAGAGGATCCAGTTGACCATCCGGACGACCGGCGCCTCCTCGGCCATGCCGACGAGCGACCCGATCTCGACGTCCCGTTCCTGGTCCACCACCTCGGTCGACACCAGGGACTTGTCGCCCTCGAGGCCCGCGCCGCCCAGGCCGCCCAGACCCGCGAAGCTCCCGTAGACGCTGTTCGTGAGATGGTTCAGTTCACGGCTCGTGCAGATCACGGGCTCCACCGCGCAGCGGGTCATCTGCTCGAGCGTGTCCAGCGTCTCGACATCGGACGGGTCCGCCATGCCCATCAGCAGGACCCCGTTGCGGCGGACGAGAGGCACGACGCCGTACCGTTGGGCCGCCTCGGCAGGGATCGCGTCGGCCATTCCGGGATCGACCGGGTAGTGCTCGGGCTCGTAGCGGGGCACCTTCAGCTGCCGGCTCAGCAGCTCGACAATCTGCTCCTCGCGCACGAGCCCCTGGCTCAGCAGGAGGCGGCCCAGCTTCACCCCGCTCGCGCCCTGCGTGGCGAGTACCTCGTCGAGCTGATGCCGGTCGAGGAGGCCGGCGTCCACGAGCATGTCGCCCAACCGGGGTCGCTTGTTCATCGCGCCAACCTCGTTCCGGTCATTCCCCTTCGGCCAGGATGTGGGGGGTGATGAAGATCATCGTGTCATCCTTCAGCGATGCCCGGGCGTCGTTGCTGAAGAGCCGCCCGAGCCAGGGCATGTCCTTCAGCCAGGGGATCCCGCTGGAGGCCTCGCTGTTGGCCTCGCGGGCGAGGCCGCCGATCACCGCGGTCTGTCCGTCGAGCAGGACGACCGTCGTGCTCGCGTGCTTGGTGCTGACCGGGTACTCCCCGTTGGTCTGCGGCTTGGTCTCGTCGAACGAGTCCTTGTTCGCCACGATCTCCAGTTTCAACTGCCGGTCGTCGATCACGTGCGGGGTCACCTCGAGCTTCAGGACCGCCTTCTTCCACTCGAGCGAGACGTCGAGGATGTTGCCGGTTCCGGTCGTCTTCCGGTAGGCCCGCTCCTCGCCGCTTTCGATGATGGCCGTCTCGTTGTCGAGCGTCGTGACCGAGGGGCTCGACACGATGTTGATCTCCCCGTCCCGCTGCAGCGCCGTCAGCTGCATGCTCAGGAGCTCGCTTCCGCCGAACCGTTCGGAGAGGACCCCGAGCGTGAAGCCGTAGGGCCGGGAGAGATCCTGCGCGAACGGCGCGGAGAAGTCGGACAGGTAGCCGGCCGACGTGACGCCCGCCCCGCCGACGGTGACGACGCGCTGTCCGTTCATGGCCATGCGCTGGCCGCCCCACTGGACTCCCAGCTGGCGCGCGGCGTCGCGGGTGGCCTCCACGATGCGGGCCTCGATCCGGACCTGCGGCTTCCGCCGGTCGAGCTGCGCGATGAGCGACCGTGCCTTGGCAACCTCCGACTCCGTGGCATGGACGATGATCGAGTTGTTCTCCTCGTCCACTGTCACCACGGCCTGCGGGTGGGGCGCGTCCTTGTCCTCCGCATCCTGCGCGGTCCGCGACAGCAGGGTCCGGATCGCCGCTCCCAGGCTGGCGGCCTTCGCATAGCGGACCTTGATGACCTCGACGCCCAGCGGCTCGATCCTCCGCATTTCGGCCCGGACCGTTTCGCGCTCCTTCTGGATGGTCTCGATCTCGAGTTCCTTCTTCATGTCGTCGATGGTCATCACGCGCAACACGTCGCCGTCCCAGGCATAGGACAGCCCGCCGGAGGCGAGCACGCTTCGGAAGGCCTCATCCCACGGCACCTCCCGGAAGGTCAGGCTCACGGTGCCCGTCACGTTCGGGCTGACCAGGAGGTTGACCCCCGCCGACTTCGCCATGATCCGCAGGACCGTCGCCAGGTCGGTTGCGCCGGCCAGGTCGAGGTCGCTGACGACCGACGTCGGCAGGGCCTTGGCCACCGGTGGGGGCGCGACGGACGGGGGGGCGGCCGGGGCTGCGGGTTGGCGAGCGGCCTCCTCCGCAGGGGCGCCGGCCGGGGCCTTCCGCACGGATGCGGTCCACTCCTCCATGCTGGGGCGCCGGTGCGGCGTGGGTGGCGATCCGCAACCGGCCGTCGCCAGGACGCAGGCCAGGATCATTCGCCCCTCACGGACGCGCCAGGAACCATGAGTTGTTTTCATTGCTTTCCCTTCGCTGTCTCGGGCTTCTCCATGGCCACGGACATCTTCCGGCCCCCGCCCTTGGCCGACAGCACCACCCGGTCGGCATCGATCGACACCACGACGAAGTCCCCCGGCATCACCGGGTCCGCCACCCGGTACTCGCGCCCGTTCAGGATGGCGAAACGGACCTCGCCCTGGCGCAGGAACCCGGTGTAGCGGAACACCGGGGCGCGGGGCGCCCCGGCCCGAAGGGCGGCCGAGGTCACCGCCGCGGGCACCCCCGCCGAGAACGGGCTCGAAGTCCACACCACCAGCGATCGCTCCAGCATCATGCGCTCGCCCGGTTGCGGCTGGCTCGCCGTTACGCCGCCGCGCGCGGCATCGGCGAACACCTGCAGATCCGTCGGGGCGGGCGTCCCGTCCGGCGGGGCCGCGGCCTTCCGGGGCGACGGAGGACGGATCAGGGTGACACCGGCGTAGACCACCGCGATGCCCATCGCCGCAATCAGGACCTTTTCCCGCATCGTCATGCCCATACCCTCCCGGGGGGTGCCCCCTACTCCAGGGCGAGCCACACGCGCAGTTTGAACTCCTCGTGCATCGGCTTGCGGCAGATCTCGATCTGGTCGACGCGGAGGAACGACGGCCAGGCCATCAGGGCCTGCAGGAAATCGCGCAGGCGGACGTACGGTCCCGTGGCCAGGACGTCGATATGCAGTTGCCGATCCTCGCCGCCGTTGTGGCCGACGCGCGGGTTGACCGAGCCGATCTGGAGGCCGACGCCCGCGGCCAGCTTGGCGAAACGCTCCGGCACGTCGACAATCGCAGTCCGCGGGAGAGGTCGGCGGGGCACGGACTCGGGAGCCCCCTCCACCGCCTTCTTCCGTGCCTGCACCAACTCGAGATGCAGCGGGTAGAGCACCGCCTGATCCGCCAGTTCCCGCCGCACCTGCGCCAGTTGCCGGGTCATGTCCATGTTTCCGCGGACCTGCAGGAACAGCGCCACCCCGCCGGCGACAATCGTGGCGACCATGATCGCCGTCACGACCATGCCCATGCGGATGGATGCCGCCGTGAACCCCGAGTGGCTTCTCATGGCGTCTTCGCTCCCATCCCTGTCCCGGACGGGGCCCCGGCCCCGTCCGGGAGTTCGTCGATGACCTCGATTTCGAGCGTGAAGGCGAGCACCTGCTCGCTCCCCTCCGTCGCGGCCGAGGACTCCCGCACCGTCACGGTCTGGAACACCGGCGAGTCCTCCAGCAGGAGGGCGTACGACGCCAGTTTCGAGTCCTGCACACCCCAGGGTCCCAGGACGTGCCCCTCCATGCCGACGACGACCCGCTCCCCGGGCTTGTTGGGGCCCCTGCCCTTGTGGGCATAGGTCAGGGCGGTGATCCGGATGTCGGCCGGCGTCAGGAACGCCAGTTCGCTGAGCACCGCCAGGGGGATTCGCTCCCGGGCCATCGACCGGATGAGCCCGTGCGCTTCCTGGACGTCGGCCGCCAGGCGGCTGACGGCCTCGCGATCGGGCCGCGGTTCGTACCGGGCGAGATCCTGCCTCGCCGCGGCCAACTCCCGTCCGAGCCGCCTCGACCTGCCCTGTGCGATCCCCAGCGACGCGAACAGGGCCGCCAGCACGGCGAGGCCGGTCAGCACGGTCCCCAAGCTCGCCCGCATGGCGCGTTGCTCCTTCTCGCGCTCCACGTAGGTATGGAGAAGATTCGGGGTCCGCGACGGGGTGGACAGGGCGGCGCCGACGGCCAGCCCCCAGGCGAAGGGGTCCGGGGGAGACCGGGGCGATTTCGGACCCCAATGGCGTTGCGCCAGCGGGTCGACCGGCCGGGCCTCGATCCCGAACTGGTCGCCGATGGCTTCCACCAGGCGCGGGTATCCCGCAAGTTCGCCCAGGACGTGGATGACCGGGATCTCCTCGCCGCTGCGTCCGACGAGATAGGCGGCCATGGTCCGCTCCACCTGCTGCGCGATCCTCTCCAACGCGGGCGCCATCACGTGGCGCACACCCTCCTCGGTCGCCGAGTCGCCTCCGAGATCCGGAATCGGCTCCGACACGGGCATGCCCCCGGCCCAGCGCAGAAGGGTCCGAATCTGTGCGGGCGACAGCTGCGGCCACCGATCGCGGATCGCGCCGGCCAGGGAACCGATCCCGGTCTGGAACATGCGGTTGGCCACCACCGCCCCGTCCCGGAGAATCAGAACGGACGATGCCTCGTCGCACACCTGGAGGGTCATCACCGTCGGCCCCGCGACATCCACCCATCGCGACTGGAGCAGATTCCGGATCGCGAAGCACGGAACGACGATTCCGCGAACGGTCAGACCCGCCCGTTCGAATGCATGGTGCAGCGCCTCGACCTCCTGCCGGGCCACGGTGTACGCCGTGACCAGCAGCTTCCGTCCACCCTCGGCCGTCGCCTCGCCCTCCAGGCTGTAGTCGAATCGGGCGATCGCCGGATCGAAGGGCATCTCCTTGCGGAACGCCCAGTACACCGTGCCGGAGACACGCCCGGCGCGGGTCTTCGGCACCGACAGGAACCGCACCTGCAGGCTGGGAAACGCCCCCACAACCCACAGGCTGGCCCGTCGCACCCCCGACCCGAGATCCGACAGCGTCCGCTTCAGCAACGCGGCAAACTCCGCCGATTCCACGCGAGTTCCGGGAGCAATCGGCTCCTCGACCACCGCCGTCACCACCCCGTGCCGCACCTCCACGGCGCGCAGCCGGTCCCGGCCAAGATGCACCCCCACCGTCGCCCCGTTGCCAGGGGCGTGCGGCTCGCCTCCGGTCGATGAAGTTTGCACATTCGCCTCCCGATCCGAATTCCTCTGTCGCCGGCGACCTCCCTAGCGCGACAGGACCCCCGCCGCCGCGACGACGGCCCTCCGTTCGCACTCGAGGGACCGGGTGCGATTGCCGGTCGTCGCGTAGAACTGGGCCAGCGACCGCAGGACGACCGCCCGCTGCATTCCGGCGGCGTCCGCGTATCGCTCGACGATGGCCAGGGCGCGCTCCAGAACCAGACGCGCCTCCTCGTGGCGGAGTTGCGAAGCCATCAGCAACCCGAGATTGTGCAGCGGAACGGCCAGATCCTCCCGCCCGCGGTCCGCAGTCCGCTCGTAGATCGAGATGGCGCGGCGATAGAGGGCCTCGGCGCCCACCGGGTCCTCCCGGACCCGCAGGGCCGATCCCCATCCGTTGAGAACCGCCGCAAGCCGCGGGTGCGCGGAGCCGAGGCGGCGTTCGAAGACGCCCGCGGCCTCGCGGTAGAACTCCGTCGCGGCGAGAACATCGCCGGCCCGGACGCTGGCCTCCGCCAGGTTGTGCAACGCCGTGCCGGTGGCCAGATGGTCACGCCCAACCGACGCCTCGAGGATGGCCAGGGCGCGCCGGTGCAGGGCCACGGCCTCCCGGTGACGGCCCTCGCTCCCCATCAGGAGCGCGACGTCGTTCAGCGACCAGGCCAGAGCCGAATCCTGCGCATCGCCGATCTCCTCGCGAAGAGCCCTCCCCTGCCGCACCAGGCCTTCTTCGCGCAGACGTACGCGCAGGGCCCCGGCCTCCGTCTCCAAGCGGGCGATCTCGGCCCGCAGCGCAGCCTCCACACGACGGGCCTCGTCCCCGCGCGGCTCCGCGGACGCCGGATCGATCGCCACCCCGCCGCCGTCCGCGCTCCGGTGAGCCAGCCCTCTCGCGCCTGACATCCGGCGCGGCGGACCGTCCACCGCCCGGCAGGCAAGGCCGGCCGGCGGACAGAGAAACGAAAACCCCAAGACCAGTCCGACGAACGCGGTCGCGGGACGCATCCCGCCGCGGCCCCACGCGGGGCACCGACTCCTCTGCGCGCTCATAGGCCCCCTCCGCCGGCGCGCCGTATCGTGCGCTCTCTATGCCGGCACTTCGTTCCCGATCTCTTCTCCCGGTGTCCTGTAAAGCGATGCCGCGCGCAACGGAACCCCCAGCATCCGCGCCAGTTCGCGCGGCCGCGGCGACCGCTCCAACGCCGTGTCCTGGTCGATCAACCCCCGCATGACCAGCTGGCGCAGCGATTCGTTCATCGTGATCATCCCCTCCGCGCGCCCCGTCTGGATCACGGAGTACACCTGCTGCAGCTGCCGTTCACGGATCAGATTCCGGATGGCGCCCGTCACCGTCATGATCTCGAAAGCGAGAACCCGCCGGGCGTTGTCGCTGGCCACCAGGAGCGCCTGCGAGATGATCCCGGTCAGCACCATCGACAACTGCGTGTAGACCTGCTGCTGGTGGGCGGGAGGGAATACGTCGACGATGCGGTTGATCGCATGGACCGTGTCCTGCGTGTGCAGCGTCGCGAGGATCTGGTGGCCCGTCTCGGCCAGCGTCAGCGCAAGCTGCATCGTCTCCAGGTCCCGCATCTCGCCGATCATGATCACGTCGGGCGATTGCCGGAACACGCTGCGCAGGGCGTCGCTGAACGAGTGGGCGTCCGCGTGGATCTCCCGCTGGTCGATGATGCTGTTCCGGTGCGCATGCAGGTACTCGATCGGATCCTCGATGCAGACGATGTGGACGTGGCGGTTCTCGTTGATGTGGTGGATCATCGCCGCCAACGTGGTGGACTTCCCGCTCCCCGCCGGCCCGGTCACCAGGAACAGCCCGTGCGGCCGCAACGCAAACTCCTTCACGATGTCCGGAAGGCCCAGTTCCTCGAACGCGGGGATGCGGTTCGGGATCAGGCGGGCGGCCAGGGCCAGCGTGTCGCGCTGGTAGTAGATGTTGAAGCGGAAGCGCGACAGGCCGGCGAAGCCCCGCGAGAGATCCACGCTCCGCTGCTCGCGCAGCACGCGCTCCTGGTCCGGATTCAGCACGGACCCGACCAGGAGTTCGAGGTCCGTGGCGGTCAGGGGAATCCCGCCGATCGGCCGGAGGCTTCCGAGCACGCGAATCTGCGGCGCGGACCCCACCGTAAGGATCAGGTCGGACGCCCCGGCCGCCGACACTTCATCCAGAAGTTGCCCGATGGTATGCATGGTCGGCCTACGTGACAGGCCGGGGCATGGCCCCGGATTCCGATCCCGGCGCGAAGGCGGGAGTCGAACGGTGAAATGATCGTGAGGATCCCGGGCTTGTATCCAGCGTCCCCCGCCGTCCGGTCAAGACCGCGGCACCGCAAGCGCTGTTCGTCCTACCCATGCCGAAGCCCTCCTCCCTTCCACGGCGACGCGAGCGAAGCACGCACCCCACGTGGTATTAAGGGCTCCTTGCTTGTCGCTTTGTAGCGGATGCAACCGTGACTGTCAACACGTTTTGGAGACACAATTTGGAGGCATGCCGTTACCGCGGGCCCGGGGAGTTGCCTTGCTTCCCGTGGAGACGATGTCCCGCGACCCCTTCGCGGCGCCCCTCAGGCCCTCGACCCGGGCGGCGGCGGCGGGTAAGATGACATGCGTCAACCCACGGGGGATGCCGATATGATCAGTGCGATCGTCCTCATCCAGACCGAGCGGAGCAGGGTCAACGACGTGGCCTCGTCCCTGCTCGAGATCCCCGGGATCACCGAGGTCTACTCGGTCGCCGGCGTTCACGACCTCGTCGCGATCGTCCGGGTCGCCGACAGCGATGCCCTCGCCTCGGTCGTCACCGAGCGCATGCTGAAACTCGACGGCCTTCGCAAGACCGAGACCCTGATCGCGTTCAAGGCCTATTCCAAGCACGACCTGGAACGCATGTTCTCGATCGGCACCTGACGTGTCGGCCGCGCCGGCGGATCAGACGGCGCCCGCCGCCCGTGGACGCCGGGGCCAGGGACCGGCCGTCTGCGCCATGCGGCGGAGCGCCTCCTCCACGGCCCGTGCGTAGTCGCGGGCGTCGCGGGGGTCATAGGTGACGTAGCTGCTCTCGTAGTCGTCCGATTCCGGATATCCGTCGTCGACGAAGATGCCCTGCCCGCGGACAATTCGCGTTGTCATGGATCCACCCTAACCCGTGATCGTTAGGGTTCGGTTCGGAACCGGTCAGATTAGGCCAAGCCCGGGGACAACCCGAGGATGCGGAGCACGGCGTCCACGTCATGGAGATCGGGCCGGGCTTCGTCCGCCGCCGCATCCAGCAGTTCGCTCACCGTGTGGACACCGGTGGCGATGCCGAGGCATCGCGCGCCGATCGCATGGGCGGCGGCGATGTCCGCGGGCGTGTCCCCCACCATCCAGACCCCGCGGATCTCGCGGTCCCGGACGTGGCTGCGGGCGCGGTCCAGCGCAAGCCGTGCGATTGCCCGACGGTCCCCGTGCTCGTGGCCGTAGGCGCCGAGCACGAAGTGTCCGTGCAGGCCTGCGGCCTCCAGCTTGATGCGCGCGCATCGTCCCGTGTTCCCGGTGACAAGACCGACCACCGCGCGCGGATCGCCGGACAGGCGGGCCAGCAGATCGCGCACCCCGGGATAGACCGTGATCTCGGCTTCGCGCACCGAATCGCGCAACTCGACCGCGAGACGGTCGAAGAAGGTCCCGACCTCCGCCGGCGCGGCGGCCCGGCCGTGCCGGCGAAGGACGCGGTCGAGCACATCCAGGTCCGTCGCGCCGGAGAAGTTGATGTAGGCGATGTCGTCGTCCCACCCGAACACCGCCTTCAGGGCGCGGACGAACGCGGTTCGTCCGGCGCCGTGGACGTGCAACAGCGTCCCGTCGATGTCCAGCAGAACGACCACGGCCCCGGCCGGGGTCTCCTTCCCTGCGCTCATGTCCGCCCTTTCACGCTCCCGGTTGTAGCAGAAGCGCGCATCCGGCGCAGCGCCGGATGCGTCTCCGATGATCCTGCCGCCGCATCCTCGCGAAGGCGGCTCCGCCCGCCACGCGTCGCGAAGCGGCGCGGGGTCGCGGCCGTACCCATGAGGACGCCACAGCGGTGTCGTTCGCCTGCGTTGGGTTCAGGCGGGGAGCCGGGACGGTCACGCCGCGTGCAGGGGGGCGCGGGCTCTGCTACTCTCCGACATGGTTCGGACTCTACGATTCGCCGTTCATGCCGTCGCATCGTCGCTGGTCGCCGTCGAGGCTGTCCGCGCGCGGGACCTGATGAGCGACACGTGGCTGGCGACCGACGGACTCGGTCGCGAGGTGCCTGGATTCGAGCAGTGCGGTCCGCCGAAGCCCAACCGGACGGTCGGCATCTTCTACTTCCTCTGGCTCGGCACGCACGGCGACCGGCTGTTCGACCTCTCGCGCATGATCGCGGCCAACCCCGAGCAGCCGGCCTACGGCCCGCCCGGCGCCTTCCACTGGTGGGGCGAGCCGCACTTCGGGCACTACCGGAGCGACGACCCGTGGGTCATCGACCGCCATGCGCGCATGCTCGCCGACGCCGGGGTCGACGCGCTCGCCTTCGACGTCACCAACGCCTTCACGTACGACAACGTCGTGGATGCCGTGGGCCGGACGCAGGCGCGCATTCTCCGGGACACGGGCCGCAGGACGCCGCGGTTCTTCTTCCTGACCCACACGCGCAGTCCGGAGATCTCGAAGAAGCTCCTCGATCGCATCTACGCTCCGCGCCTTCATGAGCCCCATTGGTTCCCCTGGAAGGGCCGCCCCCTCCTTCTCGCCGACCTCGAGGGGCAGGATCCCGCGGTCCGGGACTTCTTCGCGATCCGCGAATCGTGGGCGTGGACCCGCGGCCACGCGTGGTTCGGCGATGGACGCGACCGGTGGCCCTGGCTCGACCACCATCCGCAGACGCCCGGCTGGCACGAGGAGCCCGCGAAGCCCGAGCACGTGAGCGTGTGCGTCGCGCAGCATCCGGTCTCCAACATCGGCCGGTCGTTCCATGCCGGCGCCCAGCCGCCCCCGGGGCAGACCGACACGGGCCGCGGCCTGTGTTTCGCCGAGCAGATGCAGCGCGCCGTCGAGATCGGCCCCGAGTTCCTCTTCCTCACCGGCTGGAACGAGTGGGTCGCCCAGCGGTTCGTGCACGCGAAGGGCGGACAGCCCTTCCTGGGCAGCAGGCTGCCGCCGGGCGGAACCTACTTCGTCGACGCCTACAGCCAGGAGTTCAGCCGCGACATCGAGCCGATGCGCGGCGGACATGCCGACAACTACTACTACCAGATGGTGGCGGGGATCCGTCTTTACAAGGGTGTCCGCCCGCGCCCCCGCGCCTCCCCGCCGAAGACGATCCGCATCAACGCGGACTTCAGCCAGTGGTCGGACGTGGGCCCCGACTACCTCGACGACGTCGGTGACACCGGACCGCGCGATTTCGCCGGATGGGGCGGCGAGCACCACGTCAACCGGTCCGGCCGGAACGACTTCGACACGATGAAGGTCGCGCGCGACGCGACGAACGTCTACTTCCATGTCCGGACGCGCGGCCGGATGACCGATCCCGAGGGGACGAACTGGATGGTCCTGCTCCTGAACACCGATGGCGACGCCCGGACCGGGTGGTGCGGCTACGATGTCGCCGTCAACCGGCGCCGGGGCGGGGATGGCCTCGTCTCGATCGAGCGCCATGCCGGCGGATGGTCGTGGGCCCCGTGCGGCGCGGGACGGATGCACAGGCTCGGCGACGCAATGCATGTGGCCGTCCCGCGCGCGCTCCTGGCGCCCGCGGCGGGGCCGGGTCCGCTTCGGCTGGACTTCAAGTGGTGCGACAACGTCCCCGAACGCGGGGATCCGACCGATTTCATCGATCAGGGCGACACGGCCCCTAACGGCCGCTTCCGCTACCGCTACGAGGAAGGACCCTCAGCGCCTTCGGGGTCTTCGTCAGCACCTCGCATCCCCGGGACGTGACGAGGACGATGTCCTCGATGCGCACCCCGCCGAAACCGGAAATGTAGATGCCCGGCTCGACGGTCATGACCATGCCCGGCTTCAGCCGCGCGGTTTGCTTGCGCGCGAAGGCGGGGCGTTCGTGGATCTGGAGCCCCACGCCGTGGCCGAGACCGTGGTCGAACCGCTTCCCGTAGCCGGCGCGGGTGATGACCCCGCGGGCGACGGCATCGATCGACTCGCAGGTGCGTCCCGGGCGGATCGCGCGGATCGCGGCCTTCTGGGCTCGCAGGACGATGCCGTAGATCTTCCGCATGCGGGCGGACGGCGCGCCGAAGAACACGGTGCGCGTCATGTCCGAATGGTAGCCGTGGACCAGCGCGCCCATGTCGATCAGGAGAGGCACGCCGGGGCGAAGCACGGCGGCCCCCGGATGATGGTGGCACCGCGACGAGTTCGCGCCGACGGCGATGATGCAGTCGAAGGCCTCGCCCTGCGACAGATCGTCGAAGTGCCGGCGCGCGAGGCGCCGCATCTCCCACTCGCTCATGCCCGGACGCACGTCCGCCAGGAGCCGGGCGAACGCCTCGTCGTTCGCGTCGACGGCGGCCCGGAGAGCGGCGATTTCACGCGGGCTCTTGATGGCACGCTGGTCGAGAAGGATGTCGTCGAGGTTGACCCACTCCGTGACGCCCGGCAGGGCCTTCTTGAAGGCGTCAAGGCGGCCGGCCGAGAGCACGCTTCCCTCGTAGGCCACCTTCCGCCATGCCCGGCGACGGGCGGCCGAGGCGACGCGCTCGGCCGGCTTGCCGAGCTTGCCGACGTCCGCGAACCGGAGTTGCGCGCGGGCGGCCTCGAGATAGCGGAAGTCGGTCTGGAAGACGGGCCGCGCGCGGGGGTCGACGACGAGAATGCCGTTGCTGGCCTCGAACCCCGTCAGGTAGGCGCGGTTGATCGCGCCGACAACGATCGCGGCGTCGATGCGCCGTGACCGGAGGGCGCGCGCGAGGCGCCGGAGCCGGGCGGTGTACTCCGCGGCGGGAAACGGCTCGGTCGGACGGCAGTGTGGTCCCAGGTTCATGGTCGGGCCTCCTTGCATCAGCGCTTGACCTTCCGCCCGGCGACCCAGCGGCGGATGTCCGCCACGACGGACTTCCAGGCAGCGGGATCGGTGCGGTCGTCCAGGAAACGGTCGAACAGGGCAAAGAGCATGTCGCGGTAGGCGGCCAGGCCGTTCATTCGCTCCTGGAAGCGGCTGACCGGATCGCGGGCCTCGCGGCTGTCGGGCATCTTGAGCGAGCGGATCGTGAAGGACCGGGCATCGATCGTCGCGGCCCACACATCCTCGCCGCGGGCGACCGTCAGCCGGGCGCGCAGAAGCTTCTTCCCGGCCACCAGGGCGGCCTTGGCCTCGCCGCTGACCAGCGGGGATCCCTTGCGTACGACCGCCTCGAGGGCGCCGTCGCCCTCGTCGCGGCCGAACAGCAGCGGGCCCTCGATCATGAATGAGAAACTCCCCTGCCCCGGCAATTCGGCCTGTCCCTCGCGGGTCTCCCAGGCGAACCACAGCCAGGTGAGGAAGTCCCCGCCGGGGTCGTTGTCCACCTCGGCGTCGTCGAGATCGGGGGAGAAACTGGTCGCGGGCCAGTCGCGCGGGTCGGCGCGGCGGCGGCGCACGGCCGCGGTCGTGGCGTCGACGGGAACCAGGTCGCTGCCGATCGTCCGGAGCCAGTTGACGCGAAGGGCGTCGCACTGCTTCTCCGACACGGCGCCGGCGTAGACGATGCCCGCCGCGGCGTCGACGACCAGCGGGATGCCCCGGATGTGCGGCGGCATGGTGGGCAGGAGGCGGGCCGCGACCTCCTTCCGGATCTCGGACCGGGTGGTCCGGTCGAGGTAGGCCTTCTTCTCCGCCTGCTGGCGCGCGAGTTCCTCCATCATGACGGTCGCCTTGAGGAGCGAACCGGGGATCTTCCTCTCCGCCTGCATCAACGTGAGGCGCGGGTAGCCTCCAAGGGCGCTGTTGGCCTCGGTGACCGGGACATCGAGCAGATGGCGCCCGCCGACCCATCCATGGATCTCGTCCGCGCCCAGCGTGCGGATCGGGGGCGCGGCGTGCCGGGCGAACCGCGCGACGGCGTCCTCCGGCATCGCCTTCGGCAGGTACAGCATCCGGACACTCACGCTTCCGCTTTCAAATCCCATGGCCTTCCTCGCTCGATGAAGCGGCACTTGTACCGCAACGGCCCGGCCGGGGGACAGGAAAAAGGGTCGCGCCCCCGCGGCAGGCTCACACAATCCACACAAAGGTCTCATCGGAGCATCACGCATCCCCCGCAGGGTCGCGACGCTGCGCGCGATGCGGCGCAGTCGCGGCTGGCCCCGGCGGGTCTCCGCGGGTAGCATGGGCGTGGGATGGGCGGGCGTCAGGGGGCGGCATGTCGAAAGAGCACATACTTCTGATCGAGGATGAGGAGGACATCCAGGAACTCATCCGCTACACCCTCCTGAAGGACGGGTTCCGCATCACGGTCGTGGGCGACGGCGAGACCGGCGTGGAGCGGGCGCGCGGGGGGGGCTTCGATCTGGTCCTGCTGGACCTCATGCTGCCCGGAATCGACGGCATGGAGGTCTGCCGGATCCTGCAGGCCGACCCGCGCACCTCCACCGTGCCGGTCATCATGATCACGGCGCGGAGCGAGGAGAGCGATGTCGTGTCGGGGTTGCGCCTGGGGGCCGAGGACTACATCACCAAGCCCTTCAGCCCGAAGGTCCTGCTCGCGAGGATCCGCAATGTCTTCCGACGCCGGAGCCGTCACGCCGCCGCCGGGGAACCCGTGCGGGCCGGCGAACTGCTCATCCATCCCGGCCGGCACGAGGTGGTGCTCAAGGGACGGCCCCTGAGCCTCACGCCCACGGAGTTCGGGATCCTGCATTTCCTGGCCTCCAAGCCCGGATGGGTCTTCAGCCGGGAACAGATCGTCGACGGGGTCAAGGGCACCGACTACCCGGTCACCGACCGTTCGGTGGACGTCCAGATGGTCAACCTCCGGCGCAAGCTCGGCCGGCACGCCGACTACATCGAGACCGTGCGCGGCGTCGGCTATCGCTTCAAGGAGATCTGATGCGACGTCGGCGGCTCCTCTGGCACGTCCTGCCCCACATCCTCCTGATCGCCGTCGTGTCGACGGTCATCGTGGCATGGTTCGCCGACCGGGCCATCCGCGGCTTTCACATCGAGCGGGTCACCGAGAACCTCACCGTCCAGAACCGGCTCCTGCAGGACCGGCTCCCGGACGATCCCGAGGCCCCGGACGCGCGTCCCGTCCTGGATGCCCTCCTCGCGGCGGGAGGCCGCGCGGCCCCCGGAACACGCGTGACGGTCATCACCGCCGACGGCCGGGTTCTCGCCGACTCCATGGCCGATGCCGCCCAGATGCAGCCCCACCAGGGGCGGCCGGAAGTCGCCGAGGCCCTGCGCGGCGCCGTGGGTCGGAACATGCGTCGCAGCGACACGACCGGGCGCAACACGCTCTACCTCGCCATGCCGCTGAAGTCGGGCGACCGGGTGATCGGCGTCCTCCGGACCGCCGCCTCCATCGCGGAGATGGAGCAGGTGCTTTCCGACCTTCAACGCCGGATCGTCCTTCACGGCCTCGCCGTGGTCGCCCTCGCCGTGCTCGTGGCGTTCGCGCTGTCCTCGCGCGTCCTCCGTCCCCTCGTCGAACTCGAACAGGGGGCCGCCCGGTTCGCCGGCGGGGACCTGTCCCACCGTGTCCCGGTGCCCGCGGCCCGCGAGATCGCGGCGGTCGCGGAGGCGATGAACCGGATGGCGTCCCAGTTGTGCGACCGGATCGGCGCGATCGAGACGCAGCGGACCGAACTGGAGACCCTGCTCGCCAGCCTGGGCGAGGGCGTCGTGGCCGTCGACGCGGACGAGCGAATCCTCCACATCAACCACCGGGCCGCCGAACTGCTGGGGACCGGGCCGGAGGCGGCCCGCCGACACGACCTGCGCGAGGTGATCCGCCACCCCGAACTGCAGCAGGTCATCCTGCGGGCGATGCAGTCCGGCGAGCCGTCCGAAACCGACGTCGTCCTGCGGAGCGAACGCGAGACCTACCTCCAGGGCCGTGCGGTGCCCCTGCGCGCACCGGCGGGCGGGATCCGCGGCGCGGTCATCGTGCTCAACGACCTGACCCGCATCCACCGGCTGATGGCGATGCGCCGCGATTTCGTCGCGAACGTCTCGCACGAATTGAAGACGCCACTGACATCCATCGGCGGGTTCGTGGAGACGATGCTCGACGCCGATCCGCCGTCGCCGGACGACCAGCGGCGCTTTCTCCACATCGTCCAGCGCCAGGTGCACCGCCTCCAGTCGCTCGTCGACGACCTCCTCGGCCTGGCCCGCATCGAGCAGCAGGCCGAGCAGGGCACGCTGGAGACCGACGAGGCGGATGCCCGCGCCGTCGTCGACGACGCGGTCGAAATCTGCCGCCAGACGGCGGCGGACCGCGGCGTCGCGATCGACGTGGAGGTGGTCGACGGTCTCTCGGCACGGATGAACTCCGACCGCGTCACGCGGGCGGTCGTCAACCTGCTCGACAACGCCATCAAGCACAGCGAGTCCGGCTCCCGCGTGCAGGTGACCTGCCGCGCGGACGGCGCGGACCTCGAGTTCTCGGTCGCCGACCACGGATGCGGCATCGAGGCCCACCACCTGCCCCGGCTCTTCGAGCGCTTCTACCGCGTCGACAAGGCGAGGAGTCGTCGCGAGGGCGGCACGGGCCTCGGCCTGGCGATCGTCAAGCACATCGTCCAGGCCCATGGCGGACAGGTCTCCGTCGAAAGCCGCCCCGGGGAGGGAAGCCGCTTCTCCTTCCGGATTCCACGGGCCGGCCCGCCCCCGGGGACCGCCTGATGGCTCCGCCCGCGCGCCGGGGTCCGTTACCGAATCCAAATATTCCGCTCATTCTTCCCTATCCCCGCCCAAGCAGGATGTGCGCGGTTGACGGCCATCAGGGCCGTGGGGACGGCGGGGGCCCGCCGTCCCCGGATGGACGCTGGAAAAGCCCGAAGGCAACGGAGGATGGAACGGATGAAGATCACTGCAGTCACGATGACCGCGATCGCCGCGATCGTCTCGGGGGCGCCCCTCGCCCGCGCGGCGTGGTTCGACAACACCGAACTGAAGGGCGACCTGCGCTACCGGTTCGAGTACATCGACGAGGAGGGACGGGAGGAACGCTACCGTGACCGGATCCGCGCGCGCCTAGGCCTGACCTCCAAGGTCAATGACGAGGTGAAGCTGGGCCTGCAGTTGTCCACCGCCCAGTCCGCCGACGGGGAAGGCGATCCCATTTCCGGCAACCAGACCCTCAACAACACCGCTTCCCGCAAGGGAGTCTACCTCGACCTGGCCTACTTCGACTGGAAGCCCGCCGTCCTGCCCGGACTCAGCCTGACGGCCGGCAAGATGAAGAACACGTTCCTTGCGGTCGGCGACTACCTGTTCGACAACGACTACAACCCCGAGGGACTGGCCTTCAACTACACGCTCGGCAGCGACGTGCAGTTGCTCGTGAACGGCGGCT
>CAYODK010000111.1:0-17437 GCA_964402695.1 uncultured Verrucomicrobiota bacterium | reverse complement strand
GCAGGGGTTGAGTCGCGACAGAGGACGCCGATCGATGACAAGCCATTCCCATCCTTCCTATCCGTCATCCCCGGGGCTTCCGCCGGCCCAGGGGCTCTACTCCCCGTCGTTCGAGCACGACGCGTGCGGCGTCGGCCTGGTGGCGGACATCCGGAACCGCGCGACCCACGGGACCGTCCGCGACGGCCTGCGGATCCTCGTCAACCTCGCGCACCGCGGCGCGACGGGCGCCGATGCGTGCACCGGCGACGGGGCGGGCATCCTCGTGCAGATGCCGGATGCGATGCTGCGCGAGCGCACCGCGGTCCGCGGGCTCCGGCTTCCCGAACCGGGCGACTACGGCGCGGGCCTGGTCTTCCTGCCGCCGGACGTCGATCAGCGCCAGGCCTGCATGGACGCGATCGAACGGATCGTCCGCGCCGAGGGCCTCGAGTTCCTCGGCTGGCGCACCGTGCCGGTGAACCCCGACGTGCTCGGCGAGATCGCGCGCCGCGCCATGCCGGCCATCCGCCAGATGTTCGTCGGGCGTCCATCCTCCGTCGCCCCCGGCCCCGACTACGAACGGAAGCTCTTCGTCGTCCGCAAGGTCATCGAACGCTGGGTGCGGGAGTCGGGCCTCCCGGAACGCATCTACTTCTACATCCCGTCGCTGTCCTCGAAGATCATGGTCTACAAGGGGCTGCTGCTGGCGGACCAGATTCCGAAGTTCTTCGGCGATCTGGAGGACGAGACGATGGTGTCGAGTTTCGCGCTCGTCCACCAGCGCTACAGCACGAATACGTTCCCGACATGGGATCTCGCCCACCCATTCCGCTACCTGTGCCACAACGGCGAGATCAACACGCTCCGCGGCAACTTCAACTGGCTCAACGCGCGCGAGGGCCTCTTCCGCTGTGAGGCGTTCGGCGGGGACCTCGCGAAGATCCGTCCCGTGCTCACGCCGGGCGCCAGCGACTCGGCCATCCTCGACAACGCCGTCGAACTGCTCGTGCATGCCGGCCGCCCGCTTCCGCATGCGATCATGATGCTCATCCCCGAGGCGTGGGAGAACCACGAAACGATGAGCGACGCCAAGAAGGCGTTCTACGAGTTCCACGCCTGCAAGATGGAACCGTGGGACGGACCGGCCGCGGTCGCATTCACCGACGGCCGCCACCTCGGCGCCGTGCTCGACCGGAACGGCCTCCGCCCGTCGCGCTACACCGTCACCCGGGACGGCCGGGTGATTCTCTCGTCCGAGACCGGTGTGCTCGAGGTGGCCCCGGAGAACATCGAGCGCCGCGGCCGCCTCGAGCCGGGCCGCATGCTGCTCGTCGACCTGGAGGAGAGGCGCATCGTCGAGGACGACGAGATCAAGCACGACCTCGCGTCCCGCCGCCCGTACCGGGCCTGGCTCGACGCCTCCCTCGGCCGTCTGAAGGACCTGCCCGCGGGGGCCGCCCCGGCGGTGATGACGGCGGAGGATCTCACGCTCCGCCAGCAGATCTTCGGCTACACCCGCGAGGACGTGAACGTCATCCTCAAACCCATGGCCGAGAAGGGCGAGGAGCCGACGGGGTCGATGGGCACCGACACGCCGCTCGCCGTGCTCTCCGAGCGGCCGCAGCTTCTGTACAACTACTTCAAGCAGCTCTTCGCGCAGGTCACGAACCCTCCGTTGGACGCGATCCGCGAGGAACTTGTCACGTCGATGGTCTCGTACCTCGGTCCCGAGGGGAACCTCCTCGGCGAGGAGCCCGGTGACGCCCGACAGCTCCGCATCAACAACCCGATCCTGACCAACGAGGACATCGAGAAGATCCGCGCCAACCCGGATCCCGCGTTTCGCGCCGTCACGCTGGACTGCGTCTTCCCGGCCGCCGAGGGGCCCGCCGGGATGAAGGCCGGGCTCGATCGCCTGTGCGGGCAGGCCATGGATGCGATCGGGCAGGGGGCGCGGATGCTGATCCTCTCCGACCGCGCGGCGGACCGCGACCGCGCGCCGATCCCGATGCTGCTCGCGATGGCGGGCGTCGGGCATCACCTGATCCGCAACGCGGCGCGAACGCAGACCGGACTCGTCGTCGAGAGCGCCGAGCCGCGCGAGGTGCACCACTTCGCCGTCCTGTTCGGGTACGGCGCCGGCGCCGTGAACCCGTACCTCGCCCTCGAGACCGTCCGCGGCCTCGCGCGCTCGGGCGAACTGGGCGCGGTGTCCGAGGAGGACGCCGTCCACCGCTACGAGAAGGCCGTCGTGAAGGGCATCCGCAAGGTCATGTCCAAGATGGGCATCTCGACCCTGCGCAGCTATCGCGGCGCCCAGATCTTCGAGGCGGTCGGCATCCATTCCTCCGTCGTCGAGCGCTACTTCACCGCGACGCCGTCGCGCGTCGAGGGCATCGGGCTGGAGGAGATCGCCCGGGAGGCGCTGATGCGCCACGCGCAGGCCTTTCCGGCCCGCCATGTGCCGGCAACACCCGACCTCGACATCGGCGGCCAGTACCAGTGGCGCCGCGGCGGCGAGGCCCACCTGCTCGACCCGCTGGCGATCGCGAAGCTGCAGCAGGCGGTCCGCCAGAACGACGGCCGCCTCTACGGCCAGTTCTGCGAACTGGTCTCCGCCCGTTCGCGCAAGCTCTGCACGCTGCGCGGGCTCATGGAGTTCAAGACCGACGGCCTCGGCGTGCCGATCGAGGAGGTGGAGCCCTGGCAGGCGATCGTCCGCCGCTTCAAGACCGGCGCGATGTCCTACGGCTCGATCAGCCGCGAGGCCCACGAAACGCTCGCCCAGGCGATGAACGCCCTCGGGGCGCGCAGCAACAGCGGCGAGGGCGGCGAGGATCCCGACCGCTACCACCCGGACCCGCAGGGCGGCTGGCGGCGCAGCGCGATCAAACAGGTCGCGTCGGGCCGCTTCGGCGTCACGAGCAACTACCTCGTCAACGCGACGGAGCTCCAGATCAAGATCGCCCAGGGCGCGAAGCCCGGCGAGGGGGGGCAGCTCCCGGGCTTCAAGGTCTACCCGTGGATCGCCAAGACGCGCCATTCGACGCCGTACGTGACGCTGATCTCGCCGCCGCCGCACCACGACATCTACTCGATCGAGGATCTTGCCCAGCTCATCTTCGACCTGCGCTGCGCGAACCCCGACGCGCTGATCGACGTGAAGCTCGTCTCGTGCACGGGGGTCGGCACCGTTGCCGCCGGCGTCGCGAAGGGCAAGGCGGACCTCGTGCTCATCAGCGGCTACGACGGCGGCACGGGGGCCTCGCCGATCTCGTCGATCAAGCACGCCGGCCTCCCGTGGGAGATCGGCCTCGCCGAGACCCACCAGACGCTCGTCCTCAACAACCTGCGGTCGTGCATCCGCGTCGAGACCGACGGCAAGCTGCTCACCGGCCGCGATGTCGCCATCGCCGCGCTGCTGGGCGCCGAGGAGTTCGGCTTCTCGATGGGCCCGCTGGTCAGCATCGGCTGCATCGTGATGCGCGTCTGCCACCTGAACACGTGCCCCGTCGGCATCGCGACGCAGGACCCCGAGCTGCGCGCCCGGTTCACCGGCAAGCCCGAGCACATCATCAACTACTTCCGGTTCGTCGCCGAGGAGCTGCGCCGCATCATGGCGAGCCTCGGGTTCCGGACCGTGGACGAGATGATCGGACGTTCGGACAAGCTCGACTCGCGCGAGGCGAACGACCATTGGAAGGCGAAGGGGCTCGATCTCTCGAAGGTTCTGCAGCGCCCGAAGGTTCCGCCGCATGTCGGCACGCGGTTCCTCTCGCGCGGCGACACGGGGGTCCGCACCTCGCCGGATCACGAGCTGATCGAGCGGTGCGCCCCCGCGCTTGACGACGGCCGGAAGGTCGAGTTCGAGGTGCCGATCCGCAACACGCAGCGCACCTTCGGCACGATGCTGTCGAGCCGCATCTCGAAGTACTACGGCGAGGAGGGGCTGCCGCCGGACACGATCGTGATCCACGCCAAGGGCTCGGCCGGACAGTCGTTCTGCGCGTTCGGCGCGCGCGGCCTCACCGTCGAGGTCGAGGGAGAGGCCAACGACTACTTCGGCAAGGGGCTCTCGGGCGCGAAGCTGGTGATCTTCCCGCCGCGGAAGGCCGCCATCCGCGCCGAGGAACACGTGCTCATCGGCAACGTGGCGCTGTACGGCGCCACGTCCGGAGAGGCGTTCATCCGCGGCCGCGCGGGCGAGCGCTTCGGGGTCCGCAACAGCGGGGCCAGGGCCGTCGTCGAGGGCGTCGGCGACCACGGCTGCGAGTACATGACCGGCGGACGCATCGTCGTGCTCGGCGGCACCGGGCGCAACTTCGCCGCGGGCATGAGCGGCGGCATCGCCTACGTGCTCGACGAGGCGGGCGACTTCGCGGAGCGCCGCTGCAATCGCGAGATGGTGAAGCTCGGGCCGCTGGCGCAGGCGGACGAGATCGCGGACGTGCGCGGCATGATCGAGCGCCATCGCGACCTCACCGGAAGCCCGGTGGCCGCGCGCGTGCTGGAGCAGTGGGACGCCCTGCGGCCGAAGTTCGTGAGGGTGATGCCGGTCGACTACGAGCGGGCGTTGCAGATGCTCGCGCAGCAGAGCGCGGATTAGGAGGGTGTCAGGTGTCGGGTGTCAGGTGTCAGGCGAAAGGGCGCACCGGAGGACGGCGGGTTGCAGTGTCGTCGCCGCTCTCCCGCGCGCATCTGAGGGCCGGCCCCTTCATCCTCCACCGGGCCGCATCCTCCGACACCCTGACACCTGAAACCTGACACCTGAAACCTCCTATGGGCAAGACAACCGGATTCATGGAATACGCGAGGGAGCTCCCGGAGGAGCGCCCGGTCGCCGAGCGTGTCGGCGACTTCCGCGAACTGTACCAGCCGTTCCCGGAGGACAAGGTCGTCCGCCAGGCGGCCCGCTGCATGGACTGCGGCGTTCCGTTCTGCCACTCCGGCTGCCCCCTGGGCAACGTGATCCCCGAATGGAACGACCTCGTCTACCGCAGGAAGTGGCGCGAGGCGTGGCGCAGCCTTTCGGCGACGAACAACTTCCCGGAATTCACCGGACGGATCTGCCCGGCGCCGTGCGAGGAGGCGTGCGTGCTGGGCATCAACCGCCCGGCCGTCACGATCGAGTTGATCGAGAAGTCGATCGTCGAGTACGCCTTCGAACAGGGATGGGTCGCGCCGGAGCCGCCGCCGAAGCGGACGGGAAAGCGCGTCGCCGTCATCGGCTCGGGCCCCGCGGGCCTGGCCTGCGCCCAGCAGCTCAACCGCGCCGGCCACGAGGTGACGGTCTTCGAGCGGGCGGACCGCGTCGGCGGCCTGCTGCGCTACGGCATCCCGGACTTCAAGCTGGAGAAGTGGGTCATCGACCGGCGTGTCCGCGTGCTGGAGGCCGAGGGCATCACGTTCCGGACGAACTGCCATGCGGGCGTCGATCCGACCGCGGAGGCGTTGCGCACGTTCGACGCGATCGCCCTGTGCGGCGGCGCGACGAAGCCGCGCGACCTTCCGATTCCCGGCCGCGACCTCGAGGGCGTCCACTTCGCCATGCAGTTCCTTCCACAGCAGAACCGCATGGTGATGGGCGAGAGCCTGTCGCATGTGATCTCGGCGAAGGACAAGCACGTCGTCGTCATCGGCGGTGGCGACACCGGCAGCGACTGCGTCGGGACGTCCGTCCGCCAGGGGGCTAAGGCGATTACGAACTTCGAGCTGCTGCCGCAGCCGGGCGAGGGCCGTCCGGCGGGCCAGCCCTGGCCGTTCTGGCCGATGCGGCTGCGGACGAGTTCGTCGCACCATGAGGGCGGCGAGCGCTACTGGCGCATCGTGACGAAGGAGTTCATCGGCGCCGGCGGGAAGGTGAAGAGGCTCAAGACCGTCAACGTCGATTTCCAGCCCGTCGGGCCCGGCGGCCGCATGCAGATGGTCGAGCTGCCCGGGACCGAGTACGAGTGGCGTGCGGACCTCGTCCTGCTTGCGCTCGGCTTCACCGGGCCCGAGCCGGACGGCATTGTCGCGAAGCTCGGCGTCGCGCTCGACGAGCGCGGCAACGTCCGGGCGGATGCGGAGCACCGCACCAGCATGCCCGCCGTCTACGCCGCCGGCGACATGCGCCGCGGCCAGTCGCTGGTGGTCTGGGCGATCTCCGAGGGCCGCGAATGCGCCCGCACGATCGACCTCGACCTCATGGGCGCGACCGACCTCCCGACCAAGGGCCCCGGCGACCTGCCGCGGGTGTAGGGCCCGATCCGTTGGGAGCTTCCAGGGTTTGGAAGTCCGCGGGTCTGCAACGTCCGGACCTTGGAACCGATTCACATCGATTCGCCGGTGACGCAGCGCGCCACGTCGTAGCCGTGGCGCGACCCGCAGGGGACCGTCCGTGCGGCCGACGGGCCGCTGTGGCCGCGACCGCCGGTCGCGGCAATTCGTTCCATGACACATGCCTGCCGGGACCACCGGTCCCGGCTACAGAAGACGGGCGCCTCACAACGCCCATTTGCCCGACACGTGCCCGTCGAGCGGGGGCCCGTCAGGGGGACATGGCGGGTGCGATGCGCAGGCGGGCGCCTGCGGATTCGAGGGAGAGCGTGTGCTTGCCGGGCGCAACGGCGAATTCGCGGTCGGGCTGGCCCGACGCGGTGACCTTCCACGTTCCGGCCTTGAGCCCGGCGCAGAGGACCTGGCGGGTCGTGCCGTCCCCGGGCACCGTGATCTCGAAGGGCGCGGCAACGAGATCCCGTCCGGCGGCCAGGACGGCGATCCGGTCGGCGATGCGCACGACGACCACGCCGTCCGCTTGCTCGTGCACCACCGGTAGCGGCTCGGCGTCGCAGGCCTGCATCACGACGAGGAAGCGGTCGCGCGTCCGCGGTGTGCGCGGCGAGACCATCACGCGCGTGCCGTGGGCCTCCGGCGCGTCGGGAAGCGGCGGGGTGAACGGCACTCCAAACACGCTGTAGGCCGCGTCGCCCTGCAGGATCTCGATCGTCCGCGCATCCGCGGCGGGCTCCAGCATCGCGACGTCGAGCCGGCCGGTGACGCCGCCCTCGACGTTCCAGAAGCGGACGCCGGAGGGGGTGGTCTGCGGCGGCCGGAGAGTGTTCACCTGCCAGTACTTCCGGAACTCCGGCTTGGCGGACTCGACGTCGTCGCGGACGATGATGGCGGCGGGATTCCCGGGCCGGCCGAGGTTGAGGACGCAGAACTGACGGACGTAGCCGGCCATCTTGGCGGAGTAGGCCGCGCGGAGATCGGCGCTGAAGTAGCTGAAGGCGGGAGCGGCGGCCGTCGGACCGTGGCTGCAGGCGATCACGCGGCCGTAGTAGAAGAGTGGATCCTCGACGGCCTGCTTCGGCGTGCGCGGGTAGCTCTGCAGGAAGCGCGATCCGCCGTCGTTCGCCTTCGTGCGGAGAAACCGCTCGTCCGGGTCGACGACGAGCACCATGTTCTGCGCGATCGATCGCTTGCCGAAGTTCATGTCGTAGGGCGTGCCGTAGAACTTGTACTGCGCGAGCCGGGCCGCCTGGAGGCCGCGATAATAGATCTGGAACGAGCCGGCGTCGGCGTGCTGGTGGTTGCCGAAGTGATGGCCGCCGCCCCGGATCTCGGCGACGACCTCGGCCGAGTTCGTGCCCATCGTCCAGCCGGTGCGCGCGACCATTCCGCCAAGGACGGGGCCGAAGTCGAACGTGCGCGGCAGCACGTCGAGGTTTGTCACGGCGGCGACGGCCGGATCGTTCAGGAGCAGGATCAGCAGGGGGTTGCTGTCGCGCAGGCCGCCCTGGCGGACCCACTCGCCCTTGACGATCGGATCGCCGCTGTACGCGCCGGCGAGGAGGAACGTGTCCGGGTGCCGCCACGGCCGGCGGTCGGGCACGCCGTCGCCGTCGCGCAGCAGTTCGCCGCTCGGCAGGCGCATGTGGATCCAGTAGTAGGGGACGCCCTTGAGGTTCGGGTCGAAGACCTCGCGTCCGCCCATGCGCCGCATCAGCCACGCGGCGTGCATCTCCCAGGCGAACCGGTAGGCGGCGTAGTTGATGCCCTGGTTGTGGCGGGGGGATTGGTATTCGAAGCGGCGCAGGGGGACGAGCTGCTCCAGCACATGCCAGGCGCAGTACCGGTAGGGGGCGGGGTCGTCGTCGTGGACGGCGATCGACATCGCCAGGAGATCGCGGTTGATCTGGGCCTCGTTGCCGTGGCCGTTGACGATATTCTGCCGGAACGGCGGCCAGCCGCACTCCATGCTCTCGGCGAGGCGGATCATGTGGCGGCGGAGCGTCGCGCGCTCGTCGGACGTCAGCAGATCGTGGCACCAGTCGTAGACGCAGGCGGCGGCGTAGATCGCCGCGCCGGTCTCACGGGTGATGTCGAGCAGGTTGCCGAATTCGACGCGCGGCAGGTAGGCGAGCATGAGGTCGGCCGCCTGGCGACCGGCCTTGTCGTCGCCGGCCGCGAGCCGGCAGAAGGCCTTCGCCATCGCCGCCTGTTCGAGCGGCGTGTTGTAGTCCAGTTCGCCCTCGGCGGGCGGGTGGAACGCGAACGGCTTGGCGGCGGCGGCGCGGATGCGGTCCCAGTGGGGCTTGTTCTCGGGATGATCGAGGGTCGCGCGGACCCGGGCGAGGGCGGCGGCGTCGACCCAGAGGCGCGGGTGGGTCGGCGGCGGGAGGAGGGGAGGACGGTACGCGGCGGCCTCCTCCGGGATGGCAGGAGGCCTGTAGGCGGACAGGAGGATCCGGTCGAGCCGGACGCCCGACGGGAGCCAGATCGCGATTTCGCGGTCGCCGGCCTCGAGGTCGAAGATCCCGGCGCGCTCCCGGCAGACGGGCTCATCCTCCCATGGCAGGTAGACGACGCGTCGCACGGGCGGGCGGGTTCCGATCCGGATGGCCGCGTGGATCGAGTCGTGCTTGCTGCGGGCCTTCCGCATGCGCGCCGCCGTGGCCTCGTCCACGGTGGCGTAGGTGAGCAGCACGTAGCGACCGGCCGCGGGGATGGGGGCGGTGAATGTGACATCGGCGGCGGCGCGGCCCGGTTCCGGCGCCTCGGCGACGCCGGCCCGGAGGGTGACTCCCCGGCCGCCGCTGAGCGCGTCCTGCGTGACCGCCTCAACGCGGTCCTTCGTGTACCGCGCGGCCTCGGCCTCGAGGCTGTTGTCCGCGGCCTGCGCGGCCACCGCCAGCCCGGTCGCCGCGCCGAAGGCCGCCCACCGTACCCATGCGTTCATGGGCCCGGATGGGACCACAAGCGCGGCGGGCTGTCAAAGCCGCGCCGGAGGGAAGGCAACACAGGGACGCAGGGAACGCGATGAGGAAGACGGCAAGGAGGGGATCCGAAGCGGATGGATACGGGATGGTTGGATGAACGGATGGGCGGACGGACGGGAGGAAGATTGGACCGTGGAGGTCCGACGGCCCCCTGCCGGATCAGGCCATCCTCCGTTCACCCATCCATCCGCTTGTCCGGCGCACCGGCGGGCGGGGGTGGCGGGGGGACTGCCGCGCGGGGGGCGGCGCGGACCGCCTTGCCCAGTTCGGCATAGGAGCGGCGCAGCAACGCGCGGACCTGATGCCAGTCGGTCTTCTCCCGGCCGGCGTCGCGCAGGGCGGCGGCCTCGGCGCGCAGGCGGCCGGCGGTTGCGAACGACGGATGATCGCCGCCGTAGAGGGTGCGGTAGAGGTTGGCGATGCTCTCCCCGATGGCATCGACGGAGTTCGTCCCGGGACCGCGCCGCGCCGCCCACCATGCGAGTTCGGCCCGCGCGGCCTCGTGCGGGTTGAAGTTGAGGCCGGAGACCGCCGACAACACGCGATAGGCCTCCGTCAGGAAGGGCAGGGTGTTCGTCTCGTAGCCGCCCTGGGCGCTTCGAAACCGCATCGAGGCGATCGCCCTCCGGCGGGCCACCTCCTGCGAGGGATACACCTCGATGCCGAACTGCCCGCGCAGCATCTCCTCCATACAGGGCGAAATCATGTGCGTTTCGCCGGAGTAGGAGGCCCTCCACATCCGGGCTTCCGCGTCCGCGACCCCGAGAGTGTCGAATGGGGCGCGACGTGCCGACAGAGCCACGGCGAGCGCCGCGGCGGCGGCGCATGCGCCGACCACCGTCCAGAGCATCTTCATGATTCGTTCCGCCTGGGATCCGTCCCCGCCTGCATCGCGGGCCGGGACCCTACCATGAAACGCCCGAGAGGAACTTCAGGCTCACCGGGATCTGGTCCATCACGGTGGGCGATTCGTCCTCGATGAAGTACCACTTGACGCCGGCCTTCTGCGCGGCCTTGAGGAGGGCGGCGTAGTCGACCTGGCCGGTCCCCAGGGCGACGTCGTTCGTGACAGGGGTCTTGCCGCTCATGTCGCCCTGCACGCCCTTGCGCAGGTCCTTCAGATGGACGAGGTGCCAGCGCGCGCCGTACTTCTCCATGAGCTTCGCGGGGTCCTGGCCCGGGAAGAGGGTCCAGAGGACGTCCATCTGGAAGAAGACGGTGTTCGGATCGGTCTTCGCCATCAGCAGGTCGAAGAGCGTACCGTCGCCATGCGGATGAAACTCGTAGCCGTGGTTGTGGTAGTAGAACTTGAGGCCGCGCTCGGCCATGTTCCTCCCGGCGGTGTTGAAGTCCGCGGCCATCTTCAGGCACTGGGCCTCGTCGAACGGGGCTTTGTGACCGTACCATGCGACGCCGGCGTACTGCAGGCCCAGGGCCTTGGCCTCCTTGGCGAGGCCGTCCGGGTCCTTCAGGTACCGCTCCATCGGGAAGTGCCCCGCGATGGCGATCAGCCCGCGCGCGTCGAGTTGCTTGCGGAAATCTTCCGCGGTCATCCCGTAGGTGCCGGCGAGTTCGACGTACTTGAACCCGAACGCCTTCACCGCGTCCAACGTTCCGGGCACGTCCTTCTTGAAGCTGTCGCGCAGGCTGTAGAGTTGCAGCCCGACGGGACCCTTGAAGACGTCGCCCGTGCCCACGGTTGCATCCCCCGCGTCCGCCACGAGGACGGCGGCGCAGGCCAGAACGGAGCCCAGCAGAAGGGTTTTCATGCCCGCACTCTACCATGCCGGCGGCCGGGGTCCAGCTTTTGAGGAACCAGGCCGGGGCGCGGCCCAAGCGAACCGCCCCGGTTCCCTGCGGAACCGGGGCGGCTCATGAGTCGCTGCCCCCGGCGGCGGGGGCGCCGTCCTACTTGATGAAGAGCATCTCCTGGTAGGTCGGGAGCGGCCAGAACTCGTCGCCCACGACGCCTTCGAGGGCGTCGGCGATCTGGCGGACCTCCACCATGGCGGGGATCAGCGAATCCCGCGCGTACTTCGCATGGTCCAGCGTCGTGCCTTCCGCGTGGTGATGGACCGCGCTGTCCAGCCGCGCGATGGCCGGCTGGAACTTCGCGAGCAGGCCCGTCAACTCCTCCAGCACCGACGTGCAATGCTGGATGCCGAGCCCCTTCAGCGAATGCGAGGCCGACGCGAGGCGCTCCTCGTAGGCGACGGCGGCCGGGAAGATCTGGGTCTTCGCGATCCGGAGGGCCAGCCGCGCCTCGATGTTCACGTCCTTCACATACCGCTCGAGGTAGATCTCGTGGCGGCTCTCCATCTCGCGCTTCGTAAAGACCTTGAACCGCTCGAACACCTCGACGTTCTCGGGCTCGAGAAGGGCGGGGAGGGCGTCGACCGTGTTGCGCAGGTTCGGCAGCCCGCGCTTGCCGGCCTCCTTGTGCCACGCCTCGCTGTAGTTGTCGCCGTTGAAGATGATCCGGTCGTTGTCGCGGATCACGTCCTGCAGGACCTTCTGCACCGCGGCGTTGAACTTCTCCGGGGATCCCTTCGGGGCGGCCTCGAGCTTCGACGCGATGTAATCGAGCGACTCGGCGACGATCGTGTTGAGCACGACCAGCGGACCGGCCACCGACTGGCTCGACCCCACCGCGCGGAACTCGAACTTGTTCCCGGTGAAGGCGAACGGGCTTGTGCGGTTGCGGTCCCCCGCATCCTTCGGCAGGGGCGGCAGCGTGTCGACGCCGACGGACAGGAAGCCGGGCTGCTTCGATCGCTTCGCGGTGCCGCGCTTGATCTGCTCGAAGACGTCCGTGAGCTGGTCGCCCAGGAAGACCGAGATGATCGCCGGCGGGGCCTCGTTGGCGCCGAGCCGGTGGTCGTTGCTCGCGTGGGCCACGGCCGCGCGCAGCAGCTTGCCGTACTTGTTCACCGCGCGGATGACCGCGGCGCAGAACACGAGGAACTGGGCGTTCTGATGCGGGGTCGAGCCGGGCTCCAGCAGGTTCGCCGACTTCGTGCCGAGCGACCAGTTCAGGTGCTTGCCCGAGCCGTTGATACCGGCGAAGGGCTTCTCGTGCAGCAGGCAGGTCATGCCGTACTTCTGCGCGATGCGCTGGAGTTGCAGCATCACCAGGTACTGGTGATCCGTCGCGACGTTGGCGTTCTCGTAGACCGGGGCCAGCTCGTACTGCGCCGGGGCGACCTCGTTGTGACGCGTCTTCACCGGGACGCCGAGCTTGTAGAGCTCGCGCTCGGTCTCGAGCATGCACGCGAGCACGCGGTCCGGAATCGCGCCGAAGTACTGGTCCTCCAGCTCCTGCCCCTTGGGCGGGCGGGCGCCGAAGAGCGTCCGGCCGGCGTTGATCAGGTCGGGCCGGGCGAAGAAGAAGTTGCGGTCGATCAGGAAGTACTCCTGCTCGCAGCCCGCCGTGGAGAACACCAGGCCGGGGTCGGCGTGGCCGAACAGCTTCAGGATCCGCTGGGCCTGCAGGTTCAGCGCCTGCATCGAGCGGAGCAGCGGGACCTTCTTGTCCAGCGCCTCGCCGGTCCACGAGCAGAACGCGGTCGGGATGCACAGCGTCGTGCCGTTCGGATTCTCCAGGATGTAGGCCGGGCTCGTGACGTCCCACGCCGTGTAGCCGCGGGCCTCGAAGGTGGCCCGGATGCCGCCCGAGGGGAAGCTCGACGCGTCGGGCTCGCCCTGGATCAGCTGCTTGGCCGAGAACTCGGCCAGGACGCCGCCCTTGCCGTCCGGCTCGAGGAACGAGTCGTGCTTCTCGGCGGTCAGGCCGGTCAGGGGATAGAAGACGTGCGCGTAGTGCGTGGCGCCCTTCTCGATGGCCCAGTCGCGCATGGAGACCGCGACGGCATCCGCGACGGACACGTCCAGCTTCTCGCCGCGATCGATCGTCCGGCGCAGGGCCTTGTAGACCGCCTTGGGAAGACGCTCGCGCATCACGTCGTCGCTGAAGACGTTCGCGCCAAAAACGCCCTTCGCCGGCGTTTCGAGGAAGTTCAACGGCTTCTCGATCGGCTTGTACTTCGTCACCGCCGCGATCGCCGCCTGCCTGGATTCATTGGACCCACTCATCGAGTCTCCTCCGTTCTTGCTCTTGGTCGCCACCGCCGGACGCCCCACGACGCCCGCCAGTATGTGCCTGTTTCGTTCCGTCGTACAGCCCTGCCCGGATTCCTCGCCCGCACGTTGGTTGCACCCCGTCCGGTATCTGGTTTCCGCGCCAGCACGGCGAGTCAGCAACGGGCATGCCAGACTTTTATGTAGTTGGATGGATTGTTTTATAAGATACAGTAGCAAAACAGTTTGCGATCAATAACATTCATCCGTTACAGAAGCCTCTCGGTGCCGATGAGATACAAATCAGTCCTTGAAAATGTAACTGCCTACATAAATGTAGTTGGCAATGGTGTGATCGCAGAGGGTGGGGCTGAAGGCTCGACGACCGCTTGGCGCTTGATTTGACGGCGGCTTCCGACAGACTTGGCGAGGTGGGTATGGAAGACCCGCCGGAGCGGATCCCGGCAGTTCGGGATCCGGGCAACAGGAGACATCCGTGAGCCATGGCGGCAGCAGCGTGGAGGTGCCGGATGTTGTTGCCGTGTCCGATGCCGGAGTCCAGTCCGGCGATGACTGGCAGGTCATCCTCTTCAACGACGACGTGAACGAGGCGGGCCGCGTGGTCACGGTCCTGATGCGGGTCTTCGGCCATCCACGGGCGCTGGCCCGGAAGATCATGCTGGAGGCGCACCGCACCGGCCGAGCGATCGCGCAGGTCGAGCCCGAATCGCCCGCGCGCGATCATGCGAAGCAACTGCACGGTCACAGGCTACAGGCCACGGTCGAGCGGATCGGCTGATGCCATGGCGATCCGCCTCCTGGACGATCGGTTGGTGTTCCCGCCCGCGGAGGAGGCCGATCCGGATGGGCTCGTCGCGATCGGAGGAGATCTGTCCGTCGAGCGCCTCGTGCTGGCGTATCGAAGCGGCATCTTCCCATGGCCCATGCCGGGCTGGCCCCTGCCGTGGTGCTCGCCGGACCCGCGATGCGTGCTGTTCCCGGACGAGGTTCGTGTTCCCCGATGCGTGAAACCCCTCCTGAACCGTCGCGCCTTCGAGGTGACGTGGAACCGCGCCTTCCGCGAGGTCGTCACCGCCTGCCGGACGCAGCGACGTCCGGGCCAGTCGGGGACGTGGATCCGGCGCGACATGATGGAGGCCTACGGCCGGCTCCACGAGGCGGGCCACGCCCACTCGCTGGAGCTCTGGCAGAATGGGGAGCTTGCGGGCGGTCTCTACGGCGTTCGCAGCGGCGCGGTCTTCTCGGGCGAGTCAGCCTTCCACCGGGTGCCGAACGCTGCGAAGGTCGCGATCGTCCTCCTCGCGCGGTCCGCGGCGGCCCGGGGGATCCGGATCATCGACTGCCAGATGCGGACCCCGCTCCTGGAGTCGCTCGGCGCCCGCTTCATCCCGCGCCGGGACTTCCTCCGCTGGCTCCGCGATCCGCCGCCGTGACGGGCGGGGGAAGGACGGGCATCCGCGGCGGGCTGGGCCGCCTTGACCGGATCCGCTCCCCGGTGCTACAGACCGTTTCGGAGACGGAGCGGAGGAAGCGGCATGAGGGTTGGCGAGGTCGTGGTTGGGATGGCGGCGGTCACCCTGGTCGTCGGCGGGCTATGGTTCCTCGGGCGGGGCCAGCCCGTCGAGGTCGTGGAGCGGTCCATCGCCGATTCCGGCACGTCGATCTGTCCAACCTGCCGGGGCGCGAAGCAGGTGACGTGTTCGTTGTGCGGCGGCGCGGGGCGCGTCGTTTCGGGCGAGCAGCCCTGTCCGGCGTGCAACGGAACCGGCAAGGGCAAGTGGCAGCTGACCGGGTCGTCGCACGCGCGCCGCCTGGGCGCGGACCCTGTGTGCATCCAGTGCAAGGGGACGGGCCGGATCGGCAGCCGGCAGGACTGCGCGATGTGTTCCGGGAGCCGTATGGTCAGTTGTCCCGACTGTGCGGGGATCGGAACTCAGGAGGACTCCACCCTCCGGACGATTCGCACGGTGCGCGCCGGATACTCCCTGTGGGAGCGAATCCTGTCCTGGATCTTCCTGTCGCCGGACGACGATTGCGCGCCGCAGGTGCTGCCGGACGGTCGCGTGCCGCTGATCGAGGCCTACGTCCCGCTGTTCGAGCGGGCCGGACTCTCCATGCGCGTCGTCCGGTGGGGCGGCGTGGTGCGCGGCGACAAGGGCTGGGAGGTCCGCACGCTTCTGCGAATCCGGCGGGGCGAAACGGAAAACGAGGAAGGCCGCATCTTCATCGTGCACAACCGCGAAGTGACGGACACGCGGCCGTTCCCGTGGCGGTGACCCTTCCAACGGCCGGGCCAGCGGCCCGGCGCTACCACCGATACCACGGGGACCGATGGTAGGGCGCGGCGGCTCGCCGCGCCGGATGGCTCTGTCTGACGGTTAGAACTGGTCGGAGACGTCGCCGACCCAGTCATCCTGCCAGCGCATCCACCGCACGAAGTGCTTCGGGGCGATCGGCGAGGCGAAGGGATCGCGCCAGACCAGGGCGATCGCGCGCTGACCGGCCGTGCGCCGCACCGGCCGTCCGCCTTCCGGGTCGTCCAGCTGGGTGGCGCCCTGGCCGAGCACGAACACCATGAACGTGTTGTTGCGTGTGCTCAGCAATCCCTCGGTGCAGCGCAGGATGCCCTCCCGGCCCATGTGCGAGGTGTTCCCGAGGGCCAGGGCGTTCGACAGGGTCAGGGACTGCAGTCCGGCGAGGAAGTTGAGGTTCGTATAGCCCTGGCCGGGGCGGCGGTTGATGATCTCGCTGGCGATCGAATACGCGCCGGCGACGGGCAGGTTCGCGACGCCGGAGGCCGTGATCCCGGGCGCGAGTTGGAACGGGCACCGGTTGAAGGCGGTCGCGAGGACGTTCGTGATCCGCGTGCTGGGATTGATCAGTCCGTACCGCGTCGCATGGACGAGCCGGAACTGGGCCCAGGGATTGATGTAATCGTAGGCGTCGTCCGGCGTGTCCACGAAGAACGCCAGCGTGCGCCACGGACGGTCCGAACGGTGGAGCAGGTACCCCAGCTCGCCGAGCGAGAACAGCTTGTTCTTGTTGCTGACGTAGGAGAACCACTCACCCTTCTCGCGGGCCGAGAGCTGCATGGTCGCACGCGGACTCGCCGCGTTGCCGGTTCGGATGGTGAAATTCGTCCACTGGGCGCCGGCTCCCGTCATGATCCAGTTCATCCGTTGGTCATTGGCGAACCAGCGGACAACATAATTGCCCGGGTTGAGGGGGGTGGGGGCGAGGACGGCGCTCGCCGGCTCGTTCAGCACGGGGGGGCGGACGCGGTCGACGACGATGTTCTGGCCCCGGACCGTGATGGAGAACTCCGTCACCTCCATCCGCACGGGGGGCGATCCCGCGATCGATCGATGTTCGTTGGTGATTCCCAAGCCGAAGGGCGCGGAGAACTGGGCGCCCCCCGGGGCCGTGGGGGTCGACGTGATCCATGCGAAGGCGCTGGGCGCGATGTTGGACGAGATGGACACCTCGGCGGGCGCGAAATCGCCGCCGGTCAGCCGGTACTTCAAGTTCAGCTGCAGATCGGGTGGCGCGACCGAGTTGCTGGTGTAGAGGAAGGGGAAGAGCGTCTCGACATACAGGGTGATGAAAAGATTGGTCGGCGTGACGTAGTTGGACATGATGTCGAGGCGGTGCAGCAGGGGCACCGGCTCGGTGCAGAAGCTGTCGGCGTTGGGACCGTCCGGCGTCGGCCCGCCGTTGATGCCGCCGGGGATGAAGTCCGTGTCGAGGTAGTCGATGATGTTGGTGACCAGGGTCCGGACCTGTGACGCAACGGGGTAGAGCATCGCGTTGGTCAGCCGCGCGAAGACCAATTCGGTGTTGTTGGCGACGTGCTGCGCGTCGAACGACAGGTTGGTGGACGAAATGAGGGGAATCGACCCGTACCCATCCGGATAGCGCGTGTAGGTGATGAAATTGCCCGGGTAGTTGGTGTTGTTGTAGCGGGAGAGCCAGTCCGGGTCGGAGAACGCGCGCAAGGGGCTGTTGGCCTGAACGGCATACCCGCCGTAGCCGACCGTCCGGAGGTCCTCCAGCGACTCGACGCGGCCGAAGCGCTGCGGCACCGATGGCGCGGC
>CAYODK010000110.1:0-17480 GCA_964402695.1 uncultured Verrucomicrobiota bacterium | reverse complement strand
GGCCGGCGAACAGGAGCGGCCGGCGGGTGTCCGCCGCGCGCAGGAAGGCCGGCCGGCGGCGCCACGCCCAGCGCGCCGCCCACGCCCGGGTGAACAGGATGCGGCGGGGCGCGTGTCCCGCCGACCATACCGGAGGCCATCCGGCGATGCCGGGAAGCGCCCTCATGCCCCGTCAACCCGCCGGCGACTTGCGGAGGACGAAGATGAACTGGTAGGTGCGGCGGAGCGGCAGGATCAGCCACTTGAGCTTGGAGAGGATCGCGCGAACCCAGCGGACCGGGTTGGGCGACGCAAAGACCCGCGCCCGATGGATGAACCACCACCGGTCCTGAAGGACCGCAGCCGGTTCGAGCCCGCAGTCGCGGAAGAACGCCGTCCACTCCTCCATCGACAGCAGCCGCTCGTTGATGTCCTGCTGCTCGGTGCCCTTGGTCTTGGAGAACGTCCAGTAGAGGAAGTTCACGTTCGGCACGACGATGCAGAAGCGGGCGTCGGCCTTCGCGACGCGGACCATCTCCATCATGCCCTTCTTCATGTCGATGAAGTGCTCGAGCGCGCCGAGGCAGAACACGTAGTCGAACACGCCGGCATCGAACGGAAGCCTCTCGCCGCTGGTCAGGCGGATGTCCGCCTTCGGCTCCGCGATGCGCGCGAGGCGGACGGCCTCCTCGGAGATGTCGACCCCGCAGACGTCGAGGCCCCGCGCCGCCGCGGCCTTCAGCAGGAATCCCGTGCCGCAGCCGACGTCCAGCATCCGCCCGCCCGGCCGCACGCCGGTGACGTCGAGGAAATGCGGGAAGGCCTCGGGGGGACGCCACGCGCCCTGCCCCCGCTCGCGGTGGCGCCGGTCGTAGTAGTCGCGGATGTCGGCTTCTGTCGTCATGCGTCACACCCTGGCCAGGGCCCGGCCCAGCACGTCCTTATAGCACTTCACCCCGAGCGGATCGGAAAACTCCCTCAACCTCCGCGAATACGCCATGAACGGTTCCCGGTCGCCGTCCAGCACCTGCGCGAGCCTTCGCTTCAGATCCTCCGGGCTCCCCACGATGTTCGGAAACTCCGGAAGGATGATATAGCGCAGGTGCTCGTTCCTCAAGGCCAGGGCCAGGTCCTGGTGCTTCGGGAACCGGGTCGGGTAGTTGAAGTTCATCTGCAGGATCGGCGTGTCGGTGAACGCGGCCTCCAGCCCGATGGTCGACCCGAAGTTGATGAAGCAGGCGGCCTGCTGGATCTGCACGACCCGCTCGCGGACGACCTCGTCGGTGATCAGCACCCGCCCCTCCTCGACCGTCCCGAAGTCGAGCATCTCGATCCCCTTCACCCCGCGCAGCGGCGCGTATGCCCCGATCGTCTTGCGGAACGGATAGGGCCGCACGCAGAGCTTCATCCCCGGGCGGATGCCGTCCAGCAGCTTCCGGATCTCGAGGATGATCCCGATCTCCTGTTGCAGGCGGTAGTCCGTCCCCGCGGCGCACGCGTAGAGCACGTACGGCTCGCGCGGCGCGGGAATCGCCTTGAAGTCGGTCTCGAAGATGTAGTCGAACTGCGCGGGGCCGACGATCTCGATCCGGTCCTCCGGCACGCCGTGCCAGTGGTGGACATCGTGCCGGTTGTGCTCGTTCCAGACGAGGTAGCGGTCGGCGTCGGACAGGAACTCGTTGTCCTTCATGGGATTGTCCCAACTGTAGATCCAGTTGACGATCGTCAATCCCGCGCGCTTCGCCTCGAAGATGATCCGCTTGTCCATCACCGACACGGGCATGTAGACAAGGACGTCGAACTCCTTGAGCAGATCCGAGTGGTACGCCGAGTTCCGGTAGAGCCAGCGGAAGGCCTGGGTGTAGCTGTAGAGACCGAGGCCCGCCGCGTGGGCGAGGCGGCGCAGGAGGAGGATGGCGCGCATCGCCGGCGACGCCTCGCGGAACTGCACGTACTTCCGCTGCTGCACGAGCTTCGTCTGCAGCTCGCGCGCGAAGAAGATCGCCGCCGCCGCAACCGGCCCGCGCGGGAGCGGGATCCGCGGGATCACCCGCACCGGGAGGTCGTCCCCCAACGCCCTGACCGTCAGCGGGTCGTGCGTGACCACTTCGAGGCGGATGTATCGGCGCAGGAAGAGGAGGATCTCCTTCTTCTCGTGCCGCCAGCCGTCGTCGACGAGGAACAGGAAGCGTTTGGATGAGGGTTCACCCATGGAGCCGGACAGGCTATCATGCGCGCGCACATGGGACAAGACGCGACAGACGCGCCCGCCGCCGGCTGGGCCCTCGCAATGCGGGCGGCCGACTACGCCGCACGCGCCCTTCGCACCGACCGGCGGCGCGGCGACGCCGAATCGCCCTACATGAACCACGTCCTGGAGGTCGCCGCCCTCCTGGCCGAAACCACCGGCGGGCGCGACCCGCTCCTCGTCACCGCCGCCCTCCTCCACGACCTGCCCGCGCGCACGAGGATCCCCCGCGAGGAGATCGAGCGCGAGTTCGGCCGCGAGGCGGTCGACGTCGTCTACGAGGCCCACATGGTCCGCGGCGGCGACCGCGAGGAACGCCGGCGCGACGAGATCGACCGCGCGCCGCGCATGTCCCCGCGCGCCCGCCAGCTCAAGCTCGCCGACAAGACCTCCAGCGTCCGCGGCCTGCAAACCGCCCCGCCGCCCGGCTGGGGCCCGGCGGAGGCGCTCCACTACCTTGACTGGGCCGACGCCGTCGCCGCCGGCTGCGCGGGCGTGAACCCGTTGCTCGACCGCGCGTTCGCGGACGCCGCCTCCGCCTGCCGCGCAGCCTGGAGCCGCCCCGATGCCTCCCACCACGGCTGAAGAGACCGCCGCCCTCGCCCGCGCCATCGAACGCGAGTACCCCGACCTCGCCCCGGTCTCGGCGGTCGCCCCGATGGACGTCCCCCTCGTCTCCAGCCTCATCTTCACCGTCGCGAGCGCCCGCGGGACCTTCTGCGCCAAGATCCCCGGCTACGCGCGGCGGATCGGCCAGTCCGCGGACGACCTCCGCGCCGAGTGGGAGCTCGTGCTGGAGGTCCAGCACCGCCTCCATGCCCGCGGCGTGCCGGTCGAGGAACTCCTCCGCACCCGCGCCGGCGCCTTCTCCTTCGAGCACCAGGGCCGGCTCTGCCGCGTCGTGCGCCACATCGCCAGCCGGCCGTTCTCCGGCAGCGAGGCCGACCTCCGCGACGCGGGCCGCGCTCTCGGCGCCTTCCACGCCGCCGGCCGCGACATGCTCGCCGCCGACCCCGCCCTCGCCGGCGGGATCCGCCTGCGCCTCGTCCGCGACATGCCCCTCGCCGACTCGCTCGCCGCCTGGCCCGGGCTTCGCACCGAGCTCCTCCGCATGGACCCGGCCGCCCTCCCCCCCGCGGCCCGCGAGGTGGCCGTCGAACTCGCCGCCCTCCGCGATGCGGTCGACACGCGCCTCGGCCCCCTCTGCCAGCGGGCGGAGGGGAGCCTGCGAACCACGCCCGGCGAACCCGTCGGACTCGGCCACTACGACTACCACCCGGCCAATGTCCTCTTCCGTGACGCCGCGCCGCCTGTCATCCTCGACCTCGAGCAGATCGCCGTCGGCCCCCTCGCGAAATGCGCCGCGCTCGGCGTGACCCGCTTCGCCATGGCCGCCGGACTCGCCGATCCGTCCCGCGACGAGCGCTCCGCCGCCGCCGCATTTGTCGGAGGCTGGGTCGAGACCTTCCCCGATGGCGCCCACGCCGTCGCCCGGATCCCCGACTGGATCCTTCTCTACGAACTCGAAAAGACCCTCCGCATCCTCCGCCGCACCCTCGCCGGCAACGTCTACCCGCCCATGGTCCGCAAAATCCTCACCCACCACCTCCCCCTCTGCGAACGCGCCGACCGCTTCGGGAGCTGAGAGCGGAGAGCGAAGGGCGGAGAGCGGAGAGAAGGGCGAGGGAGACGGGAGCCGGGATCCGGGGCCCCACCGTTGGGTGTTGGATGTTGGCTGTTGGGTATTGGATGTTAAGTCCGGATATCCTACATCCGCCCGAGCGTCGCAAGCGTGTCGAGGATGCCGCGGACGACATCGACGCGGGCGCGGAGGAACAGGGCGGCAAGCGCCTTCGCATCGCGCGGACCGCCGGCCGCCAACGCGGCCTCGACCGCCCGCACCTGCTCCGGAAGCGTCTTCGGCCAGGGCTGCCGCTTGACGATCCCGCGGTTCTTCCGGGGCCCGCCGATCGGCCCGCGAGGCCGCGGGCCCTCCCGAACGTCCGCACGGGAAGGACCGGGAGGGCCGCCGGCCCCGGCGGCCGCAGGGACGGTCCCCGAAGCATCGGTCCCGCCCGGAAGGTCCAGCCGGCCTTGCGTCGCCTTCTTCGCCACCGGCGGATTCTGGTAATCCGGCCGCAGCCAGTGGATCACGCCGCGCGCCTCCTCCGCCGCCCGCTCCGCGTTGAGCGCGACGACCCGCTCCAGGATCTCCTCATCCTCCATCGGCCACGGCCAGCCGTACGCCGCCGCCACCGCCGCGTCGAGGTCGTCGTGCAACTGCCGCAGCGTCGAGACCAGCGCGCGGTCGTGGATGGCGCGATCCTGAGCGGTCAGCGCCCCGCCCGCCCGCAGTTTCCCCAGCACGTTGTACATCGCCGTCAACCCGATCCCGTGCGCCTCCTGCGCCCGCTTCCGGTGCGCGTCCAACGCCTCCGCCAGCCCGCGGACCCGCTCCTTCGCCGCCGCATCCGCCGCCGGGAACGGGAAGGGGTCGAAACAGCGGGTCTTGAGGTATCGCGGCCTGTCCTCCAGCGTACTGCCCACGGATAGCGCAAAAGCACAGTGGATCGTGCTGCTCAAGACGCCGAGAACAAGCGCATCATCGCTCGCCACTGCAATCAGCGCGTCGTCTGGCACGACGTCGCCGGATAAGAAGCAGAAGAAGCGGTGCTTTGCGGTCACAGGAGTTGCGATGTAGCGCGCAAGCCCGTTCAACGCTGGTCGCATTTCTTTGCGCGGCTCGCCGAAGATCCACCATAGATCCCGATACGAGGCGCGCTGATTCTGGACCCGTTCGGGACGGACCGTACGAAGCAAATGTTCGTAGACTCGCGGGTGTCGCGCGCGCACCTCATCTTCCGTCATTCCGAGAAGGTCGATCACCATCGCATTACGTGGCGCATCCGTAAGGTCGCGGCCATTGCGATACGGATGGATCACCCGCCCGACTTTGTGGCCTTCTCCACTACTCAGTTGATTGGCGACCTCTCTCGTTATGATGAAGCCTGCCCCGTGGAGCTTCACGCCCGGAGAACTAATGGCGCCGTTCGCCTTCAGCGATGTTAGGCCCGGCGCTTGATCGGACCGCGTCAAATCTGCTGCGATTGGACCGAGGTCCAAGACCAACTGAACCGCACTCTCCCCGGTCTTCTTCTCGGGCGTCTCCACTGTAACTCTGGCAAGCTTGGTTGCCACAGGCTTCGCTGGATCATCCGCCTTGCGCGGGGCGCAGGCTCCTACAGTCATGGCGATGCGCACCGCGGCACCGTCGGCCGTGTCGACCCACGGATGATCGGGGATGGCGAACGTCAGGTAGATGCCGCGATCCATCGCCTTCTGGACGACCCGCCGGTTGAATGTCTGGCGGATGCTGTTGGTGGTGATGAAGCCGAAGCGGCGGCAGCGGCCCTGGAGGGCGAGGTCGGCGGCCTTGTGCCACCAGTACATGACGAAGTCGGCGGAGTCGGGGACGTCGGGGTAGGCGGCGCGGAGGGTTTCGGTATAGCCGTCACCCAGAGCCTCACGCATCCTCTTGTTGCCGAGGAAGGGCGGGTTGCCGACGATGAAATCGGCGTCGGGCCAGGCGGCGGGCCGGGGGTTCGGGTAGCGGCGGAGGACGGTGGTGCGCGATTCGTCGGGCACGTCGCGGCCGGTGGCGGGGTCGGGCTTGAAGCTGCGGCGGTCCCACATCTCGACGAGGCGGCGCTCGTACGTCGCGGGATGCGCGGCGAGGTCGTCCGCGGCGCGTTTCAGCTCCGCGCGGACGGCGTCGGGCAGGCCGGGCAGGTCCGGCTCGCGCGCGGCGTCGAGCCACGAGACGGTGCGCTCGCCGTCGTGGTCGAGGACGGCGTCGCGGCAGCGGATGTTCTCGAACTTCCGCAGGACGGGCTCGGCGGGGAGGGTGCGGCCGCGGGTGCGGAAGTGCCACTGGAGGTGGCCGATCCAGAGGACGAGATCCGCGACGGCCGCCGCGCGCGGGTTGAGTTCGAGGCCGAGGAACTGGTGGGGGTCGACGGTGACGGTGGCGAGGTCGAGCAGCGCCTGCGCGTCGCCGAAGCCGGCGAGCTGGTCGAGCACCTCGCCCTCGAGCCGCTTCATGAGTTCGAGCGTGACATAGAGGAAGTTGCCCGAGCCGCAGGCGGGGTCGAGGACGCGGACGGCGCAGAGGCGGCCGTGGAAGGCGCGGACCTCGGCGACGGCCTCTTTCATGCGCCCGGCGCGCGCGTGGGTGACGGCGGCTGCGCGGGCGGCGGTCCAGTCTTCGCGCAGCGGCTCGATGACGGTGGGGAGGACGAGCCGTTCGACGTAGGCGCGGGGCGTGTAGTGGGCGCCGAGCTTGTGGCGCTCGTGCGGGTCCAGGGCGCGTTCGAGGAGCGTGCCGAAGATGGAGGGCTCGACGTTCTTCCAGTCGAGTTTCGCGGCGGAACGCAGCAGGGCGAGCTGCGCGGCGGTGATGCGCGGCACGGAGCAGTCCTCGAACAGCCCGCCGTTGAAACGGAGCAGCTTCCCGCGGAGAACGGTCGAGTAGGCGCCCTCGTTCATCTCGCGGAAGAGAGCGGTGAGGAGCGGCACGAAGGCGCCGGCGTCGCCCCGGATCTCGTCGAGCAGGCGCGAGAAGGAGTCCTTCGGCAGGAGGCCGACGTCCTCGGCGAACATGCAGAAGAGGCAGCGGGCCAGGAAGTCCGCGACCGTCTTCGGTTCGTGGCCCCCGCCCTCGAACGACCGGGCGAGTTCGGCGAGGTGTGCGGCGACCTCGCGGGTCACGGCGGCGGCATGCAGGGCGGGGTTCAGCGCCGCCGGATCGAGCCAGATCGTGCGCAGCCGTTCGCGGATCTCCGGCCGGGCGAGATCGCCGAGCTTGAAGCGGTGCGAGGTCGGGTCGGGGAACGGGAGGTAGGCCTTGCCCTTCTGCGTGAAGTCGGCGAAGAGCTCGAAGGTGTGGCCGACGTCGACGACGAGAAGGAACGGCGGCGGCTCCTCGTCGGCCGGGAGGGCGCGGGCGTAGCGTTCGGCCTGGGCGCGGGCGCGGAGCATGGCATCGTCCCAGCGGACGGTGCCGCGGACGGGGCCCCCCTTGCGCGGCGGCGGGGATGCGGGGGGCGGACCGGCCGGCGGGGCGGCGTCGCGGTACTGCTTGGCCTCGAGCACGAACGCGCCGCGGCGGTAGAGGTCGATGCGGCCGGGGCGCGTTTCGCCGGAAGGATCGTGGAACGTGACGGCGCGTTCGAAGACGTAGGCGTTTCGCGCGGTGTCGTCGCCCGCCGGATCGGGGCGCGGAAGGTCCAGCGCGTCGCACAGCTCGGAGAGGAACAACTGGTAGTTCGCCCGCTCCGCGCCCGCCGCGCCGCACCATCGCGCGAGGAAGCCCTCCAAGGTGCCGGGGTCGCCCATTGCACGCTCACGATAGCCGCACCCGGCCGGCGGGGACAAGGCGGAACCGAACGCCAGCAGGGCAACAGGGCGCAGCTCCCGGCTCCCCGCCGCGTGGTATAGTCTCCCCGTCACAGGAAAGGGGCCGGGCATGAGCGATCGCATCCGGGTCGGGTTCGTGGGCGCGGGGGAGAACACGCGGGTCAAGCACATCCCCGGGTTCCGGCGGATCGCGGGCGTCGAGCTCGCGGGCGTGGTGAACCGCAGCCGCGAATCGTCCGCCCTGGTTGCACGGGAGTTCGGCATCCCGCGGATCTTCGACCGGTGGGAGGATCTCGTGGCCGACCCCGGGATCGACGCCGTCTGCATCGGGACGTGGCCCTACCTTCACTGCCCCGTCACCGTCGCCGCGCTGGAGGCGGGCAAGCACGTCCTGTGCGAGGCCCGCATGGCCATGAACGCGGAGGAGGCCCGCCGGATGCTGGAGGCCTCGCGACGCCGGCCCGACCGCGTCGCGCAGCTCGTCCCGTCGCCATTGATGTTGGGGCCGGACGCCGCGATCCACGAGACGATCCGCGCGGGCCGGCTGGGCGACCTGCTGGCGGTGGACGTTCATTTCTGCACCGGGACCTTCCCCGACCGCGTCTCGCCGATGACCTGGCGGCAGGATGTGCGCGTCAGCGGGCTGAACACCCTGGCGATGGGCATCGTCTACGAGACCTTGATGCGGTGGATCGGCCCCGCGCGGTCGGTCGCGGCGCTGTCCCGCGTGTTCGTCCCCCGCCGCCGCGGTTCCGACGGCGCGGAAACGGAGGTCCGCGTGCCGGACCATCTCGAGATCCTCTGCGAGTTCGCGCCGGACGCCGTCGGCCATCTGCGCTTCAGCGCGGTCGCCGGCAGGGGGCCGGACAACGCGGCGTGGCTCTACGGGAGCGAGGGAACCCTGCGGGCCGACTTCAAGGCCCAGGCGGTCCACTTCGCCGCGCGGGGCGCGGACGGCTTCGACGACGTGACGCCCCCGCGGGCCGGCTGGGCCGGCTGGCGCGTCGAGGAGGAGTTCGTCGGCGCGATCCGCGGCACGGAGAGGGTCCGGCTGACGACGTTCGAGGACGGCGTCCGCTACATGGAGTTCACCGAGGCCGTCGCCCGCAGCGCCGCCGAGCGCCGGACCTTCACCCTGCCGGCGGCGTGACGCCCTTCGGGGGGAGGATCTGGTTCGGCCGGTCCTGGTCGGAGTCGCCCTTGAACGCCCGGTAGCGGACGCCCGGCGGGACGATCCACCCGTAGTCGAGCACCTTGTTCGTCCGTTCGAACGGCTCGAAGTAGTTCGGAATGACGACCGGATCGCCGGGCGGATGGGGGGTCATGCCCGCCGAGCGGATTCGTTCCGGGTCGAGACCGGCGCTGTAGAGATCGGCGTATTCCGCCCGTTCCTCCGCAACCAGGTTCTCCAGCGCCGGTCGGAGCCCCGTCCATGCCTCGTCGCGCCCCACGAAATCGACCAGCCGCACGGCGCGGGCGCCCTCCGCCTCGGCGGTCCGCGAGACCAGCACCCCCAACGGCCCGCGGTGATTCTCGATCGCCAGCAGCCGGTATGTGTAGAACGGGTGCCGCGCGTACCGGTTGCACAGGTAGGCGCCGGTCTTGGATGGAACGCGGTCGAGCGGGTCATAGCCGGCGATGCGCAGCGACCGCACCTCGTCCGCGTCGAGATCCCGCAGCCTGGGCGGCGCGCCGGAGGCATCCCGCGCGGCGGACGCCGCGGGGCGCGCTCCGGCAACCAGGTGGAAGTCGCGGACATCCGGATGGAGAAGGTAATGATGATCCATCACGCCGAGCGTCCAGCCGAGCCGCGGCAGGATGTCCACCGTGTGGCGGCTCATCCCGAGTCCGCCGATGCTCCGGGGGCGGATCTCGTCCATCAGCTTCCGAAGGCACTCCGCGCCCAGGCCCGGCGCCGCGCCCGGAATCGAACGCCAGAGCCCCGGCCAGATGTCCCGGACGGGCAGGGCCGGATCGAACTGGGAGGTCAGGAGGTACGTTGCGCACGCATGGATCTCGCCGCTGGCCCGGTGCCGGGCGAGGTAGCAGTGGTAGCGGCCCGTCTCCGGGTCCCGCAGCATCCAGCGCACCAGCTCGGGGCTGACGACGTACGGATGCGACGCGCTCCAGTGGTCGCACAGGAAGCGGCGGACGGACTCCCAGTCGTCCGCCCCGCAGAAGCCGAACTCATACCTCCGGAACCCGGCCTCGAGATGCCGCCGAAGCGCCGGCTCGAAGTCGGTCATGCGGACCACATGAAATGCCGGGGAAACCATCGACAAGCCCGAGTTCCCTCGTAGGAACCTCGGGGCGGAGACTACCGCAGGTCCGCTCCCCTGCCAAGCCCGCCCGGCTCAGGCGTCCGCCGGCGGGACTTCCTGGTCCGGCAGATCCTGGTTCGGCCGGTCCTGGTCGGAGTCGCCCTTGAACATCCGGTAGCGCGCGCCGGGCGGCACGACGTAGCCGAAGGCGATCTCCTTGTTGCGGCGTTCGAGGGGCTCGAAGTAGTGGGGCAGGACGAGCGGGTCGGACGCGCGGTGGGGCGAGAGCCCGGCGCGATCGAGGAGCGCGGGGTTGATCCCGCAGCTGATGACGTCGACGAACTCGGCGCCCTCCGTCCGCAGGAGCCGGAGCAGCCCGGCCCCCGCGCCCGTCCATGCGCGCTCATCGCCGAGGAAGGAGACGACGCGGACCGCCCGTGCGCCCTCCGCTTCCGCCGTGCGCGTGACCACGAGCCCGGCGTCCGACCCCGGACCCCGCACCGCGTGGAACCGGTAGCGGTAGTACGGGTGCCGCGCGTAGCGGTTCCGAAGGTAGACGGGGGATTTCAGGGGAAGGACGCCGGCGAAATCGATGGACGCGGCGGCCCAGGCCTCGACCTCGTCGGGGCCGACCTCGCGCATCTCGCCCGGCGGAAGCGCGGATTCCGCGGGCGGGCGCGCCGCGCTTCCGGGCTCGCCGACGAGACGGAATTCCGCGAGGTCGGGGTTGAGCAGGTAGTGGCGGTCGACGAAGCCCATCGTGTAGCCGAGGCGCGGGAGGATGGTCTGCGTGTTGCGGCTCAGGCCGAGCGATCCGACGCTTCGGGCCCGCAGTTCCCGGACGAGGAACCTCGTGATCTCGCTTCCCAGGCCCGGCGCCGCCTCGGGCAGGACCGTCCACAGCCCGGGCCAGAGGTCGCACACCGGGATCGACGGATCGAAGTGCGACGGCGAGAGGAACGCCTGCACGCCGTGGATCCGGCCGGTGGCGCGGTGCACCGCGAGGGCGAAGTTGTGGCGGTCGGCGACCGGGTCGTACTGCTGCCAGAGCTCGAACCCGGGGCTGGTGACATAGGGATGCGTGTCGCTCCAGTGCTCCCGCAGGAATTCGCGGAGCGCGGGCCAGTCGCCCGGCGCGCAGAACCGGATCTCGTACGCCGCCAGCCCCGGCTCCAGCCGCTGCCGGAGCGCCGGGGGGAATTCCCTCAAGGCCACACACCGCACCGAATCGTCCATCATCGTCCCTTTTCGCCCCGGACCGTTCTCACCGCCGTCGCGGACCCGGGTTGCGTTTCCCGTCCCGCCCGCTAGTCTGGTTCCCGCGCAAGGGCGCGAGTATGAACCGCCGCATCGAGATTGTCATGTACCATTACGTCCGGGACCTGGCGCGGTCGCGCTATCCGGACATCAAGGGGCGCACCGTGGAGGAGTTCCGCGGGCAGATCGACTGGATCCGCGCCCGCCGGACGGTCATCTCCGCGGAAGCCGTGCTGGACGCCATCACGGCGGGCGCGCCGCTTCCGCCCCGCGCCTGCCTGCTGACGTTCGACGACGCCTTCGTCGACCATTTCGAGACCGTGTTCCCGATCCTCCGGGACCTCGGCCTGCCCGGCGCCTTCTTCCCTCCCGCGCGCGTGGTGCTCGAGCACACGGTCCTCGACGTGAACAAGCTGCACTTCGTCCTCGCGGCCGTCGCGGACAAGCGGGCGCTGCTCGACGCCCTGTTCCGCCACATGGCCGGCCTGCGCGACGAGTTCGGCCTTCCGCCGGACGAACGGTACCGCGAGACGGTCGACCTCTCCGGGAACCGCTGGGACACGCCGGACGTCATCTTCTTCAAGCGCATGCTCCAGCGCGAACTGCCCGAACCGGCTCGCAGCCGCATCACCGACCGCCTCTTCCGCGAGTTCGTCAGCGATGACGAGGCCGCCTTCGCGCGCGGCCTCTACATGAGCGTCGAACAGATGCGTGCGATGGTTGCCGGGGGCATGTACTTCGGCAGCCACGGCTACAACCATGCCTGGCTCAACCGCCTTGCGCCGGAGGAGCAGGAGCGGGAGATCGACCTCGGGCTCGCGTTCCTCCGCGACCTCGGCGCGCCGACGGACCGCTGGATGATGAACTACCCCTACGGCGGCTGGAACGAGTCGCTGCTCGGGATCCTCCGCCGCAGGGGGTGCACCGCGGGCCTGTCCACGCGCGTCGACATCGCGGATCTCGACCGCGACGACCCCCTGCTGCTGCCGCGCGTGAACACGAACGATCTGCCCGTGCGCGCCGACGCGCCGGGATAGGGCCGCCGCATGCGGGACCACGACAGACCGCGGGCGGCCGGGGTGTTGAGCCGGGGGAAGCGCGCGCTCTTCGGCGGCGCGTGCGTGGGCCTGGGCGTGCTCGCCGCCGCGGGACTCGGCGAACTGGCGCTGCGCCGGATGGCGCTGAACTTCGGACGCGTGTCCATGCTGTCCCACCCAATCCTGCACCACGCGCACCAGCCCGGCATCACCGAGGTGTTCAGCGATCCCGCCGGCGAGATCCGGCCCCACCCGGTGCGGTTCGACGGCGAGGGCCGGATCTGCGGGCCCGCGACCGGATCCGCACGCGCGGCGCCGGCCCGGCCGCACCGGGTCGCCTTTCTGGGCGACTCGTTCGTCGAGGCCGCGCAGGTGCCCTTCGAGGCGTCCTTCGCCGGGCTGCTGGCCCGCGCGTCGGACCCGGTCGCCGAGGTCCGGAACTACGGCGTCGCCAGCTACAGCCCGGTCCTGCACCGCCTCCAGTGGATCCATTCGATCGAAGCCTGGCGGCCGACCCACGTCCTCCTGATGCTCTACGACAACGACTTCGCCGACGACGCCATGTACGCCGCCGGCGCCCTGCGGGGGCGCGACGGCGACATCACGGCCGTGCCGGGAACAGGCAGGAACTGGGCCACGAGGATGGGACGGGCCTCCTACCTCGCGCGCTTCCTGCGGTCCACGTGGCTGCGGTGGCGGTGGAACCGCCGGACCGAGCGGAACGGAGGCCGCGCGGACGGGATCCGGCCCCCGATCCCGGGCTCGATGCCCGACCTCACGGCCTCGCAGCTGCTCGACCTCGCCGCGCGCGTCCGCGGGGTCGGCGCGGCATTCGTCCTTGCCACGGTCCCGCTGCCCCGCGGGGATCACGAACGGCTGCGCGCCGAGGGGCGGCCGTCGTTGTCGGACCTCTGCGGGGCCTGGGCCCGCACCAACGGCATCGCCTTCGTCGACCTGCAGGAGCCGTTCAACCGGGCCGCGGCCGCCGGGGAGGACCTGTTCTTCAGGACCGATATCCACTTCACAGAGCGCGGCCACCGGGTTGTCGCGGACACGATCGCGGACGCCTTCCCCGGGCTGTTCCGTCCGCAGGCCCCGTAGGCGCGGCCGCCGGATGCGCCTACGACCTCCGGCCGACGGGCAGCCATGCCTTCAGCCAGCCGCGGAGAGAGCCCGGGTTGTGCCAAAGCAGCCACGCGGCGAAGGCGGCGACGAGGGCGGACTTGGCCAGGATGTCGAGCGCGAGGTTCGACGTGTCGATCCGCATCCCGAACAGCAGGGCGGCCAGCGCCGCGCCCAGGATGCGGGCCAGCGCGCCCCACTCGAAGCGCAGGGGGTAGACGCGGCGTCCGAACGCGACCGCCATGGCGAACGTCACGACGAACGAGGCGAGCGTGGTCCACGCGGCGGCGATCATCCCGAACCGCGGGAGCAGAACGAGGTTCAGCCCCACGTTCAGCAGCCCGGCCGTCAGGCTGATCGCCGGGACCCAGTGCGTCTTCTTCTCGAACAGCAGCGCGTTCGCCGCGAAGCCGTAGAGGCCCTGGAACAGGTAGCCGGCCATCAGGACCGGCACGAAGGGATAGCAGCCCCGGTAGGACGGGGCGAGGAGGAGAACGATCGCCTCCTTGAACAGCAGGGCCATGGCGAGGAACAGCAGCGCGTACAGGGCCGTCCACCGCGTGATGATCCCGGCGAAGCGGTCCCGCGCGGCCGCGCGGTCCGCCTTGGACTCGCGCATGAACGTCGGGGCGATCGCGTGCTGGAACGACTGCTCGAGCAGCTTGTAGACCATCGCCAGCTTGTCGGCGAACTCGTAGAGCCCGATGCTGGCGATCGCGACGAAGTGGCTCGCGACGTACTTGCCCGAGTACATGAACAGCAGGCCGCCGAGGCTGTGCGGGATGATCGGGATGCTGTAGGCCGCCGCCTCGCGGAACATCGACCACCGGAACGACAGCGACACCTGCGCGCGCACGAGCCACCCGTGCGTCGCGGCATGGACCGCCGACGCCGCCGCCATCGCGCCGAGCAGGCCCGCCGCCCCCAGGCCCCGTCCGACGACCAGGTACAGGCCCAGGCCCGCCGACGCCGCGGTGTGGATCAGCGCGGAGACAAGCAGCGCGCGCCCGCGCTCCTGCACGCGCAGCATCGCGTTGCCGTAGTTCACGAGGTTCTGGAAGGCCATGAACGCGAACCCGAGCATCAGCAGCGGCCGGTACGGCAGGTCGACCTTCGGAAACAGCGTGCGCGCGAGCCACGGCCCCGCGAGGTGCAGCGGCAGCAGGATCAGCGCGTTCACCAGGAGGATGCCGAGGATCATCGTCGAGCAGTAGACCCGCCGCGCCTCGCCCTCGTGGTCGAAGTAGAGCCGGTGGATGCTGTTCGTCAGCTGCAGGCCCATGAAGGCGCCGAGGAACGTCGTGGTCGTCACGACGAGCGCGACGAGGCCGTAGTCGCCGGGTTCGATGAACCGCGTGTAGACCGGGAGGATGAACAGGTTGACGACGTTCGGCACGAGCCCCGCCGCCATGTAGGCGACGGTGTTGCGCATGGCGCGGCGGCCCGGATGCGGCGCCGCGGGGCCGCCGGCCCCGGGCGCCCCGCTCACGGCGCCCTCCCGGCGGCGCCGGCCGGCCCGAAGCGCCCGAGCAGGCGGTCGGCGAGAAGCTCCTCGGCGCCCGCGATGGACTCGTGCGTGGCGCCGCCGAGGTGCGGGGTCAGGACCAGGTTCGCGTGGGCCCGCGCGTAGTCCACGAGCGGCGACGCGACCGGGCCGCCCTTCTCGGGCTCGCCGCACAGGACGTCCAGCGCCGCGCCGGCGAGCCGCCCGGATTCGAGCGCGCGCAGCAGCGCGGCCTCGTCGACGATCGCGCCGCGGGCGGTGTTCACGAGGACCGCCCCCGGCCGGAGGGCGTCGAAGAACGCGGCGCCGAGGAGCCCGCGCGTCGCATCGTTCAGCACCGCGTGCACGGCGACGGCGTCGGACGCGCGCGCCAGGTCCTCGAGCCCCGCACAGCGCTCGAGGGAGGGCTCGTCGACGAAGGGGTCGAAGTAGAGCACGCGGGCGCCGAAGGCCGCCGCCATCCCCGCGAAGGCCCGTCCCGTGCGGCCGAGGCCGACGACGCCGACCGTGCTTCCGCGGACCTGCCGGCCCATGAACGCGTCGCGGGTCCACTCGCCGCGCAGCACCGAGGCGTGGGCGGGGACCGTGTGCCGCAGCAGGGCGAGCAGGAGGCCGAAGGCGTGTTCCGGCGTGGCCGTGATCTCCCGCAGGCCGGGATGGCCGGCGACGGACACGACCTCGATGCCCAGCGCGGCGGCGGCGGAGCGGTCGATGTGGTCCGTGCCCGTCGCCGGCACGGCGAGGAAGCGGAGCCTCCCCGCCGCGCGCCGGAGCCGCTCCGCGTCCCACCGCAGCCCGAAGCGGACGATCGCGCCGTCCGCCCCCGCCAGCGCGGCGGGCAGGCCGTCGAGCGGGCCGTCGAACGCCTCGCACGTCCAGCCGGCGGCGCGCATCCGCCCGAGCGCGCGCGGCGCGAAGTCCGGGGACTCGGCGACGACCACCTTCACGGCGCGGCGCCTCCGCGGCGGGCCAGCAGGAACTCCGCCAGGGCGAGATCCTCCGGCGTGTCGATGTTCGCCGACCGTTCCGGCGGCATCAGGTAGGGGACGCTGTCCGGCGCGACGAAGGAGCGGTGGGCGAGCAGCCAGGTCCGGCGCACGAGGTAGATCGCGCCGTTGCGGTAGACGCACCGCGGGAAGGCCTGGCGGGGCAGGCCGGGCTCGTAGTCGACGAACGGCGTCACGCGAGCGCGCCCGTCCCCGGTCCCCGGCTCGTAGCGGTACATGTAATAGGGGTGGTGCGTCTCGATCGGGGTGAACGACGTGACCGAGTCGGCATCGAGCCGGACGGCGAGGTCGATCGCGGCGTCAATGTCCTCCGTCGTGCGCAGCGGCGCGGTGGGCTGGAGGAGGAGCAGGTAGTCGAACCGGTCGCCACGCGGATGCGCCGCGAGGGCGTGCAGCGCGACGTCCTGCATCCGCGTCGTGTCGCCCGCCAGCTCCGCGGGACGGAGCCACGGCACCGCGGCCCCGGCGGCGCGGCAGGCGTCGGCGATGGCCGGGCTGTCGGTGCTGACGACGAGGTCGTCGAGGCGTCGGCTCGCGAGCGCGGCGCGGACGGTGTGGGCGATCAGCGGAAGGCCGGCGAGCGGGGCGATGTTCTTCCCCGGGAAGCCCTTCGACCCGCCGCGGGCCGGGATCAGGCCCAGCACGGACGGGCGCGCGGCGGACGGTGCCGGCTCAGCGCTCATGGATGAAATGCAGCCGCTTCTGGCGGTAGAGCGGAAGCTCCGCGAGGCGCCGGGCGATCGCGGCCGAGGCGGTGCCGTCGCCGTAGAGCGTCGACGGCTTGTAGCGGCCGTGCGCGCACTGGCGTTCGATCGCCGCCCGGATGGCGGCCGCGGTGCAGGGCGCCTCGACGAGGTTCTCGGCGGTCTCGCGGCCGACCTGGCGGTCGCCGACGAGCACGACGGGCGTCCCCATGAACGTGCTGTCGCGGATGAAGCTGCTCGAGTTGCCGATCGCGCAGCGCGCATGGTAGAGGGCCGCCTGGAAGTGCTCCGGCGGCAGGTTCTTCATCATGTGCAGCCACGCGTTGTCGCGGTACCGCTCCCGGTAGACGCGCAGGGCCTTGCTGATGTGGTCGGAGCCGGCGTCGATGTTCGGCCAGAGCCACAGCGTCGGATGCCGCAGCTCGTGCAGCGCGGCGAGGATCTCCTCGACCTGGCCGCGCTCCTCCCCGAAGCGGGTGGTCACGGGGTGGAAGATCACGAGGAAGTACGGCTTCCGCGCGTCGATCCGGGCGCCGCTGCCGCGCACGAAGTCGCGCGCGGGCAGCCGCGGCGCGCGGCGCAGGATCGTGTCGCCGCACGGGCAGCCCACGGGGAAGACCGTCCCGGGGTTCTCGCCCATGCGGACGAGGTAGTCGGCGGACCGCTTCGTGGCCGGGAAATGGTAGTGCGCGAACTTCGTGATCGCGTGCCGCGCGCTCTCGTCGATCGACCCGCTGACCTCGCCGCCCTGGATGTGGCACAGGCACAGGTTCATGTACGCCGCCGCGATCGCGGCGGCGAGCGCCTCGTAGCGGTCGCCGATCAGCAGCACGATGTCGGGCTTCAGCCGGTGGAACTCCGTCGCGAACTCGATGACGGCGAAGCCGACGGACTTGGCCATCGTCGTCGGCACCGAGCCCTCGAGCTCGACGTAGATGCGGCCGTC
>CAYODK010000109.1:0-17489 GCA_964402695.1 uncultured Verrucomicrobiota bacterium | reverse complement strand
CCCCCGCCTCCACCAGCCTTCGCCCGAGCCTGCGAGGGCGAAGGCTGCCACGCCGTAGCCGGCCGCGACAGCGGCCGCGGAGGCGGGCTGTCCCATGGATCGCGCCGGCTCGGGACTCCGGCTTGGCAAGCCAGCGACTCCCAATCGCCCGAGCCTGCGAGGGCGTCCGCCTTGGCCCGGAGGACCGGGCTGCGGCGCGACACGAAGGTTGCCGCACCGCTCGGCACGCCGGAGGCCGCGGAAGGCGGCATGCGATGCCGGGAGTGCGGACCCCTCGGATCGACCGCCTAGGTCTTCAGCGAGGCCATATCGATGACGAAGCGATAGCGCACGTCCTGTTTGAGCAGACGATCCCACGCCTCGTTGATCTTCTGGATGGGGATGAGTTCGATGTCCGAGACGATGCCGTGCGCGGCGCAGAAGTCCAGCATCTCCTGCGTCTCGGCGATGCCGCCGATCGCCGAGCCGGCGAAGTTGCGGCGCGGCAGGATCATGCTGAATGCCGACACGGGCAGGGGCTGTTCGGGCGCGCCGACCAGCGTGAGCGTGCCGTCCAGCTTGAGGAGGTTCAGGTAGGCGTTGATGTCGTGCTGGGCCGAGACGGCATCGAGGATGAAGTCGAAGCTGCCCATGTGCTTCTTCATCGCGTCGGGGTCCGTGGAGACGACGACCTCGTGGGCGCCCAGCCGCAGGCCGTCGGCGATCTTGCCGGGGGAGGTCGTGAACAGGACCACGTGGGCGCCGAAGGCGCGGGCGAACTTCACCCCCATGTGGCCCAGTCCGCCCAGCCCGACGATGCCCGCCTTCTGGCCGGGCCCCACCTTCCAATGCCGGAGCGGTGAGTAGGTCGTGATGCCCGCGCACAGGAGCGGGGCCGTGGCGGCCAGGTCCAGCCCGGCCGGCACGCGCAGGGCGAAGGCCTCGTCCACGACGATCGCGGTGGAGTAGCCGCCGAAGGTCTGGCCGCCCAGGTGCTTGTCCGGGCCGTTGTACGTGAGGACGGGAAACGACAGGCAGTACTGCTCTTGACCCGCGCGGCAGTTCGGACAGGTGCGGCACGAATCCACCATGCACCCCACGGCGGCCAGGTCGCCGGGCTTGAACCGGGCGACGCGGGATCCGACGCGGGTCACGCGGCCGACGATCTCGTGGCCCGGCACGCAGGGGTAGATCGTGTTGTGCCACTCGTTCCGGCCCTGGTGCAGGTCCGAGTGGCAGACGCCGCAGTACAGGATCTCGATCTCCACATCCAGCGGACCGGCCTCGCGCCGGGCGATCCCCAGCGGGGCCAGGGGTGACGTAGCGGTCTGAACGGCATAGGCGCGGACTTGGGTTGTGCTCATGCCACCAAAATACCCGATCCGAACGGATTGTCACCGGCAGACCGCGCCCCGGCTTCCTCCCCGCGGCCGTCCGTCACGTCTCCCGCAGGGCGGTGGCGACGGGGATGCGGGCGGCGCGGAGGGCGGGGAAGAGGCCGCCGACGAGGCCGATGAGGATCGCGTAGCCGCCGCCCTGCGCGAGGAGCGCCGGCGTGACGTCGAAGGCGAAGGCGACCTGGCTGAAGCTCTGCCAGTTGAGGGTCGCCGCGCGGAAGCCGTCGAAGACCCCGTAGGCGACGGCCGCGCCGGCCAGCCCGCCGAGGGACGCGAGGAAGAGCGATTCGACCATGATCGAGATGACCAGCGGGCCGCTGCCGAAGCCGAGGGCCCGCAACGTGGCGATCTCGCGGGTACGGGTGGCGACGGCGGAGTACATCGTGTTCAGCGCGCCGAAGACCGCGCCGATGCCCATCAGCGCCGCGATCAGCGTCCCGAGGCCGGTGATCAGGTTGTAGACGGTACGCGACTGCTCGGCGTAGTAGTCCTGGAGCCGGAGCGCCTTGACGGTCAGCCGCGGGTCGGCCAGCAGCGCATCCTGGAACGCATCGAAGGCCCCGGGCGACTCGAGCTTCACGCGGACCGTCTGGAAACTGCTGCCGCGGTTGTAGGCGGACTGCAGCACGACGGCGTCGGTCCAGATCTCGGATTCCGCCAGCCCGCCGTTCGCGGTGAAGAGGCCGACGACCTTCCAGCGGTTGCGGCCGACCTTCAGCTCGGCTCCGAGGTCGAGGCCGACGAACTCGTGCGCGGCGCCGACGCCGACGATGACCTCGTTGCAGCCGGGCGTGAAGCGGCGGCCCTCGACGATGCGGACCGTGTCGTGCACCTCGAAGGCGTTCGGGCCGAGGCCCCGCAGGGGGACGTTGGCGTCCATCCCGCTCGCCCGCCGGGGCAGGTTGATGACGACGAAGAGCTCGCGGCAGGCGAGCGGGCCGGATGCGGAGCGCGCGATGCCGGGCGCGTCGGCGATGACGCGCATGCCGGGGCCGTAGAGGATGCTCATCATCTCGGTGTCCGAGCCGGCGCGCAGGACGATGGCCGCCGACGGGTCGCCGGAGGCGGTCATCACGCGCCGGAATCCCTGGGCGATCGAGAGGACCGCGACGAAGACGGCGACGACGCCGGCGATGCCGAAGACGGCCGCCGCCGAGGCACCCTTGCGTTCGACGATCGTCTCGAGGCTCAGCTTGGTGACCGAGCCGACCTGCGAGATCCAGTTGGCGAACCCCATCATCCCTCTTCCGTCTTCCGTTTTCCGTCTTCCGTGCGGGCGCAGCCCGCTACGTCCTCCGCAGCGCGTCGGCCACGCGCAGGCGCATCGCGTACAGGGCCGGCATCAGCCCGGCGACCGTGCCCAGGGCGAGGGCGACGCCCAGGCCGGCGAGCATGTCCGCGGCGGGGAAATGGAACGTCGGCATCGCGCCGTGCGTGGGGTCGCCGGCGGCGATCAGGACCGAGGCGACGGCCAGCCCGGCCGCGCCGCCGAGACCGGAGAGGAGGCACGACTCGCCGAGGACCAGCGCCAGCACGCCGCCGTTGGTGAAGCCGAGAGCCTTGAGAACGCCGAGTTCGCAGGTGCGCTCCCGCACGGACTGCGCCATCGTGTTGCCCGCGACGAGCAGGATGGTGAAGAACACCGCGCCGAGGACCGCGACCAGGATCGTCGTGACGTCGCCGATCTGCCGGGCCCATCCGCGGAGGAAGGCGTTCTCCGTCTCGGCCTTGGTCTCGGCGGAGGCGTTGGCGAACTCCTCGTCGATCCGCCGCGCGATGTCGGTGGCGTCGTCCGCGTTCCGCACGCGGACGGCGTACCAGCCGACGAGCCCCTTCCCGAAGAGCCGGGCCTCGTCGAGGTAGTCGTAGCGGAAGAAGAAGCCGGTGGTGTCGGTCTCCGGTTCGGCGCCGTCGAAGATGCCGACGAGGTCGAACTCCCAGGCGATGTCCCCGTTCATCTTCCGCCAGACGGTGGCCTGGATCGGGATGCGGTCGCCGACCTTCCATCCGTACTTCTCGGCGGTCTTGCGGCCCGCGATCGCGCCGGTGCGGGTGGCGATCCACGCCTGCCTGCGGTCTTCCGGCAGCAGGTACTCGGGGTACATGGCCAGGAACGGTTCGGGTTCGACGGCCATCTGGGGGAAAAAGTTGCCGGGCTCGCGGTAGATCCCGCCGAACCAGGACACGTGGACCGCGAGGGCCACGCCGGGAACGCGCTCGATGCGCGCCTTGTAGCTGACCGGGAGGGGCTGGGTGATGGAGACGCGGTGGCGGACCATCAGGCGGTCGGCGCCGGCGACGCTGGCGCCCTGGCCCATGGCGCGCCCGATGGCGGACAGGTAGCCGAACAGGATGAACGCGACGAGAATGCACAGGAACGTCAGGAAGGACCTGAGCTTCCTTCGCCGCAGGCTGGCCCAGATGAGAGGGAGGAATCTCATGGGCCGGCGCGGGAGGGGGAGGGACGGGCGGCGTTCATGACGGCTCCTCGTCGCCGAGGCGGCCCTTGTCCAGGTGGACGACCCGCGACGCCCGGGCGGAGGCGTGGGGATCGTGGGTCACCATGATGATCGTCTTGCCGTGCTCGCGGTTGAGGGCCTGGAGGAGATCGAGGATCTCGTCGCCCGACTTCCGGTCCAGATCGCCGGTCGGTTCGTCGCAGAGGAGGAGCGTCGGATCCGTGACCAGGGCGCGGGCGATGCCGACGCGCTGCTGCTCTCCGCCGGACAGCTGCCGCGGGAAGTGCCGCGCGCGGTGGGTGAGGCCGACGATCCTGAGCGCCGCCGCGACATGCCGCTTGCGCTGCGCGCGGGTCAGGGGCGCCAGGAGCAGGGGGAGTTCGATGTTCCGTTCCGCGGTCAGGACCGGCAGGAGGTTGTAGAACTGGAAGACCAGCCCGACGTGGCGCGCACGCCACGCGGCGAGTTCGCGGTCCGACAGCCGGTCGATCCGCCGGCCGTCGACGACCACCGCTCCTCGCGTGGGACGGTCCAGCCCGCCGATGAGATTCAGCAGCGTGCTCTTGCCGGAGCCCGACGGCCCCATGAGGGCCACGAACTCGCCGCGTGGAATCGCCAGGTGCAGGTTCTGAAGGACGTGGATGACCTCGGCGCCGCGCCGGAACGACTTCTCCACGTCGTCCACCCGGACGAGCGCCTCGCCCGGGGGATCTGGTGTCCCGAGCGTCATGAGGCGGGCCGGCCGGTTCCGCCCGGCGGTCCGTCGGGCCGTTGGCTCGACGTGGGGGTCACGGTTTGTCCTCGCGAACGCGGCGGCCTTCCTTGATCGTGGCCGGGGCGCCGACGATGACGCGTTCGCCGGGTTTCACGCCGGCGGTCACCGTGACCGTGCCCGCTCCTGCGGTTTCCACGGTGAGGTCGCGCAGGCGCGCCCGTCCCTCCTCGACCACCCACGCGGTGGCGCGGCCGGCGTCCCTCCGCACCGCCGCCTCGGGCAGGAGCACGGCGCGGGCCGCGGGCGCGTCATCCGGGGTCCCCTGGAACGCCACCTTGACGCCCATGTCGGGCAGGATGCGCGGGTCGAGGCGGTCGAACTTCACGCGGACCTTGACGGTCGACTTCTGGCGGTCGGCGGTCGGGATGATCGCCAGGACCTTGCAGGGGATGGCCCATTCCGGGTAGGCATCGAGCGTTGCGACGACCGGCTGGCCGGGTCGGACGCGGATCAGGTAGCTCTCGTTGACGTCGACCTCGATCTCCAGCGAGTCCATGTCCACGATGGTGCCGATCCCGGTGCGCGTGAACCCGCCGCCGGCGGAGATGGGGGAGATCATCTCTCCGGGCTGCGCGTTCTTCGAGACGGCGATGCCGGAGAACGGCGCCCGGATGACGGCGTCTTCGACCTGCTGGGTCCAGACGGCGACCTGCTGTTTCGCGACGAGCACCTGGGATTCCTGCTGGGCGAGGCGGGCCTCCAGCGCCTTGACCTCGGCCCGGGCCCGGTCCAGTTCGGAGGCGGTGGCGAGTTCGGCGGACGCGAGCTGTTCGATCCGCCGGAACTCGGTCTGGGCCTCGTCGAGCCGGACGCGGGTCTCCTCCCGGGCGGTCCCGGTGGCCGCCAGTTCGGATTCGGCCAGGCCGAGTCCCGCGCGCACGTTGGAGTCATCGAGACGGGCGAGGATCTGTCCCTCCTCGACCCGCATGCCCTCCTCGACGAGGACCTCGACGACCTTGCCGGTGATCTTGGACGAGACGGTGGCCTGGCGGCGGGCGACAACGTAGCCGGAGGCATGGAGGACGGTGCGCGGGCCGCCGGACTCTGCGGCCGTCTCGCGCGCAGTCACCGTTCGCACCCTCGGCGTGCGCGCCGAGTGAAACCAGACGGCAGCGGCCGTCGCCACCGCGGCCGCCACCACCCAGACCACGACGGCGCCGGCGGACGTCCGCCGCCCCTCCCCCTCGTTCCGATCGATCCGAAGGTCGTCGATGCCGCCGTTCTCGCGGTTCACGCAAGTCTCCCCGTTCCGGCCGTCCCGAGGCGCGCCGGGCATGGGTCCTCGAGGACGAACGGGCCTGCCGGACACCCGCTCCGATCCCTGGCTTCCGCCGTCGCCATGCGCGCTGAATGAGGGCCGCAGTATACCCGATGTGTCCCGCGCCGTCTGTGCGGATCGAATTCCGGTGTGATAAACTCGCGCCATGGGCGTTCGTTTCCGCAGGGATCTTCCGGTCGCCGGCCTTCTGGCATGGGGCGCGGCGGCCGTCGGCGACACGAACGTCTTTCTCGACAGTTTCACCTTCGACGGCACGCCCGGCGCCACGGCCCCGGTGAGTTCCAACCTGGCGGTGCGGCAGGCCGGCGGCGCGGTGACCTCGGGCTACACGACGGCTGTCAGCGGAGTCTCGACCAACTCGGTCCTTCTGGTCGACGGCCATGCGGGTCTCGCCAGCGACGCGCTGCAGTTCCGAACCTACCTGGCCAGTTCGTCGAGCCAGGGGGCGGCGGACCTGGTGACGAATCTCGCGCCGCATGTGGCGGGGCGGGTGTGGTCCGTATCGGGACGCCTGCAGATCGGGCGGTCGGTGACGAACATCAGCGACGCCTGGCTGGCGGTCTCCCTCGGCGACACGGGCGGACTCACCGGCCCGAACCACGCGACAACGGACTTCGCGCTCCTGGTCCGCGGCAGCGGGGGCTGGCAGATCTGGGAGGACAACATGGCTCCGGGCAGCGGCGCCGCGGGGGTCCTGCGCAGCCCGGATCTCTGGAGCCAGCCGGCCGCCTTCCGGATTCTCGTGGACGAATCCGAGCCCCCGTCGGAGGCATCGGTGATCGTGATGGTCGGCGCGACGACCAATACTCTCGGCAGCTACACGGTCGATTTCGAGACGGCCGTGTCGCGCCACATCGAGCTTCGAGCCCACCAGGGGGGAGGGACCGCGGCGCCCGGGGCGCTGATGGAGGCCGCGGTCGACGACCTGGCCGTCTCCCTGCCCGGGGACACGAACGGGCCGCCGGTTTTTCTCACGCAGCCGGCCTCCGCCGTCACGGGCTACGGGGTTCCGGTCGGGATGGCGGTGCAGGCCGCCGCGCAACCGCTGTCCTACCAGTGGATGAAGGACGGTGTCCCGCTGGCGGGCGCCACGAACCGCCGCATGCGCCTCGGCTTCCCGGTCTTCGGGGACGCCGGTCAGTACCGCGTCCGCGTCTCCAACGCCTTCGGATCGATCACCAGCGCCGTGGCGACGCTGTCCGTGACCAACCCCGCGCCCCGTCCGATCGAGACCCTCGTCGGCACCGGCCTTGACGAGGACGGCCATCCGCTGCCGCCGGGCCTCGTGGACCCGCACTGGGAGCTCCTCGCGAGCGCCGATCCCGGCGCGCCGGGTCCGCAGGTCTATTCGCCCACCAATGTGGCGGGAACCTGGCTGGCCAACGGCACCGGCTCCTGCTGGGTGGCGCCCGCGCGATCGATCAGCCTCCTGCCCGGTCCGTACACCTACCGCCACGCCTTCCTGCTCACGAGCGGGGTGCCCGAGACGGCCTCGGTCACGCTGCGCTGGGCGGCGGACAACTCCGGGACGGCCGTGCGGCTGAACGGCCAGGCCCTGCCGGTGCCTCTCGCCGCCGGGTTCGGCGGCCTCACGGCCGCCAGTTCCTTCGGCGGCCTCGTCGCGGGAATCAACGCGCTGGAGTTCGACATCACCAATGCCGGGACCGCCGCCAACGGCACCGGCGTGCGGGTCGAACTCGCGGGAACGGCCATGCCGGTCCCTCCGCCGGGCACCCCTCCGGAGCTGCTGCTCCACCCGACCGGCAGGGTCGTGGCCGCGGGCGGGCCGCTGGCGCTTGCGGCGCTCGGCTACGGCAGCGGTCCGCTCACGTACCAATGGCGGAGGGATGGACAGGCCGTCGTGGGGGCCACCAACGCGGCGTTCTCGATAGCGTCCGCGTCGCCGGGCGATTCGGGGCTCTACGACGTGGTTGTCACCGGTCCCGCCGGATCCGCGACGAGCGCGGTCGTTGTCGTCGCGGTCGCGCATTTCACGGGTCCGACCAGCCGCCGGACGCCGCTGGTGATCTCCGAGATCCTGTACCACCCGGCGCCGCGGGCCGACGGGCGGAACCTCGAGTTCGTGGAGATCTTCAATTCCAACCCGTTCCCCGAGGACCTCGGCGGCTTCCGGTTGTCGGGGGACGTGGACTACGTCTTTCCCCCGGGCACGCGCATCGCGGCCGGCGGCCATGTGGTGGTGGCCGCCGCCCCCGCCGACGTCGAGGCGGTCCACGGTCTCACGGGGGTGTTCGGCCCCTTTGCGAATCCGGGCGGGTTGCCGAATGGCGCCGGGACGATCCGCCTCCGCAACCGGCTGGACGCGGTTCTGCTCGAGGTGGACTACCGGGACTCGGATCCGTGGCCGCCGGCGGCCGATGGGGCGGGGCACTCGCTGGTGGTCTGCCGCCCGAGCTACGGGGAGGGGGATCCTCGCGCGTGGGCGCCCAGCGCCTTCATCGGCGGATCGCCCGGCGCGACCGATCCGCGCGCGCTCGAGCCCGATCCGACCGGCGCGGTCGACCGCGTGACGATCAACGAGATCGTGGCGCACACCGATCCGCCGCTGGACGACAGCGTCGAACTCTTCAACCCCTCGGCTTCGGCGGTGGACCTGTCCGGTTTCTGGCTCAGCGACGATCCGGGGACCAACAAGTTCCGCATCCCCGACGGCACGATCCTCCCGGCGCGGGGGTGGCTGGCGTTCGACGGCCCCCGGCTCGGGTTCGACTTCCGGGCGACGGGGGACGAGGTTCTGCTGGTCCACTCCAACGGCACGCGCGTGATCGACGCGGTCCGCTTCGAAGGCCAGGCCAACGGGGTCGCGTTCGGTCGTTTCCCCGACGGGACGCCCGGCCTGTGCGCGCTCGACGCGATCACCCCCGGCGGGGCGAATGCGTCGCCGCTGGCGGTTCCGGTGGTGATCCACGAGATCATGTACCACCCGATCTCGGGCGACGGCGCCGACGAGTACGTCGAGCTCCACAACCGCAGCGGCGGTCCGGTGGATCTCGGCGGCTGGGCGTTCACGGACGGCATCGCCTTCACGTTCCCGACCGGCACCGTTCTCGCCGCCGGCGGCCACCTCGTCGTCGCGCGGGACCGCGACCGCCTGCTGGCCGCGCATCCCGGGGCGCCTCCCGCGCAGGTGCTGGGGGACTTCTCCGGCGCGCTCGACGACGGCGGCGAGCGGATCGCGCTGAGCCGCCCCGACACGATCGTGAGCACCAACAGCGGCTTCGCGGTCACCAGCGTCTTCCACATCGTCGAGAACGCGGTGACCTACGTCGACGGGGGCCGCTGGGGGCGGTGGAGCGACGGCGGCGGGAGCAGCCTGGAACTCGTCGATCCCCGGGCCGACAACCGGCTGGCCGCGAACTGGGCCGACAGCGACGAGTCGGGGAAGTCCGCGTGGATGTTGATCCAGAACACCGGGCCGCTGGACTGGGGGCACCACGCGGTGACCAACATCGACCAGCTGTACCTGCTCCTTCTCGCGCCCGGCGAGGTGCTGGTGGACGACGTCGAGGTCGTCCCGCAGGGCGGCTCGAACCTGCTGCCGAACCCGGGGTTCGAGGGTGGAACGAACGGCTGGTACTTCCACGGGTCGCACCGGCGCAGCCGGATCGAGCCGACGAACGGATACGGGGGCGCGGCCGTGCTCCGCGTCTCGGCGGAGGCCCGGGGCGACGTGGTCAACCGGGTGCGCGCCCCGCTCTCGTCGGTCCTGGCCTCGAACTCGACGGCCACCCTGTCGGCGCGGGTGCGATGGCTCCGGGGAAATCCGGAGTTCCTCCTGAGGCTGGGCGGCGGGTCGCTCGAGGCGTTCGGGGCGCTGCCCGTCCCCGCCGGCCTGGGCACGCCGGCCGCGCCGAACAGCCGGGGCCGGGCGAATGCGGGGCCGGCGATCCGGGAGGTCGCGCACGCGCCGGTGCTGCCCGCCGCGGGCGAGGCGGTCACCGTGACGGCGCGGATCGGCGATCCCGACGGCGTGGCCGCCGTCTCGCTGAACTACCGCGTCGACCCGGCCGCCGCCCTCACGGCCGTCGCGATGAACGACGACGGCCTCGACGGGGACGAGCGGCCGGGCGACGGCCTCTACAGCGCCCGCCTCCCGGCGCAGGCCGCGGGGACGCTCGTGGCGTTCCACGTCGCGGCGGCCGATGCGGCGCCAGCCGCGGCCGGCGCCGCGTTCCCCGGCGACGCGCCCGCCCGCGAGTGCCTCGTGCGGTTCGGCGAGACGAATCTCGCGCTGCTGGGCAACGTGAGGATCTGGCTGACGCAGAGCAATTTCACCGCGTGGGCGTCGCGCGAGAAGTCGAGCAACGACGACGTCGATTCGACGCTGGTGATCGGTCGCGAGCGGGTCATCCACAACGTCGGCGTTCACTACGGCTCCAGCGAGAACTACTCCACCTCGCTCAACAACCCGACCGGGAGGCTGGTCGGGGTCAACTTCAACATTCCGGACGACGAGCCGTTCCTGGGGGCCGTCGACGTGCGGTTCGACTGGCCGGTGCGCGACACCACCTTCACCCGCGAGCACCTGATGTACTGGTTCTGCGACCGGCTGGGCCTGCCGTGGAACCAGCGGCGCTACGTCCACTTCTTCATCAACGGCGTGCGGCGCGGATCGGTGTTCGAGGACGCGCAGCGGCCGAACGGGGACACGCTGGAGCAGTGGTTCGACGGCGACAGCGACGGCGATCTCCTGAAGACGAACCCGTGGTTCGAGGCGACGCCGGAGGGCGGCATCATCAACCGCGCGATCTCGCCGCGGCTGATCCACTACCTCACGTCCGGCGGCGTCAGCAAGGTGGCGCCCCACCGCTACACCTTCCAGCCCAGGGCGGTCCGGGGCTCGGCCGGCGACTACTCCGCCCTGTTTGCGCTGATCGACACCGTGAACGCGACCGGCGACTACGAACGGACCGTGCTGTCGATGGTCGACGTCCGGCAATGGATGCGCACCTTCGCGATGAACGATCTCGCGAGCTACTGGGACGGCTTCGGCAATCCCAACGACAAGAACTCCTACCTCTACAAGCCGGGCCGGGACGGCTGGAAGATCATGAGCTGGGATTTCGACGTGGGCCTCGGCGTGTTCAACGACCCGACGAACGCGGTCCTGCTCAGCACGGATGTCGACCCCGCGTTGTGGCGCATGGATACCACGCCCGCGTTCGTCCGCCACTACTGGGCGGCGCTCGACGAGGCGCTGGCGACGTTCTTCGACGCCGCGCCGGGCACGGAGATCGACCGGTTCCTGCGGGAGCGCCACGTCGGCCTCGTTTCGGCCGGTGTGAACCCGGCCTCGCCCTTCGCGCCCGGCGGCGCGTACGACCTGTCCATCCCCGGCTGGATCGCGGGCCGCCGCGCCTTCATCGAGCCGCAGGTGTCGACGATGCGTTCGACGTTCATGCTCACCAACGCCCCGATCGCGACGGTGGAGACGAACCGGTTCGTGCTGGGAGGGACGGCGCCGCTGGGGGCCGTCGGGATCCGCGTGAACGGGCAGGCGGTCGAGGCGGCCTGGGCGACCGTGTCCCATTGGACCGCCGCCGTCACCCTTTCCACGGGCACCAACGTGCTGGCCGTGACGCTGCACGACGCCCTCGGCGGCCCCATGACGGGCGCGGTTGCGGCGGCCGTCTTCACGGGGGTCAACGCATGGCCCCCGCTGCGGATCAACGAGTGGATGGCCGGCAACTCGGGGATCGTCGCCGATCCGGCGGACGGCGACGCCGACGACTGGTTCGAGATCCATAATCCCACCGCGGCGGCGGTCAGCCTCGACGGGTGGTCCCTCGCAGACCAGCCCACCAACGTCGTCCGGTTCCCGGTCCCCGCGGGCTACGCCGTTCCGGCCGTCGGGCGGCTGGTCGTATGGGCGGACAAGGAGACGTGGCAGAACTCGACCAACCGTCCGGATCTGCACGTGGACTTCCAGCTTGCGAAGAGCGGGGAGTGGCTCCTGCTGTACGCCCCCGACGGGACCCTGGTCGACTCGGTCGAGTTCGGCCCGCAGATCGACAACGTGTCGATGGGCCGGTGGCGGGACGGCATGCCCTACGTCTATTCCCTGGAGGTGCCGACGCCCGGCGCGCCGAACCGATACGTTCCGCCCCCGCCGCTCGTGACGGGGGTGGGGGTGGCGGGCGACGCGGCGGTTGTGAACCTGGCCGTGACCCCCGGGATCACGGGACGGCTCGAATACGTCGATCACCTGGCGGACACGAACTGGGTGCCGGTGGAGCCGCCGGTTCCCGCCGACGGGACCTTCCTGTCGATGACGAACCTGCCGTCCGGCGTGCCGTGCCGTTTCTACCGCGTGCGAAGCACGTACTGATGCGCCAGCAGCAGGCCGAGGAGGAGGGCGCCGAAGGTGCCCGGTTCGGGGACGGTGTAGGGCGTGACGTCGGCCCACGTGGTGCCGATGCGGATTTCATCGACCAGGACCGAGGAGGGGGTGTCGATGGCGCGGCCGCGGATGTAGGCATCGACCAGCGTCCACCCGGGGGCATTCGCGACGTAGAAGTTGCCGAGGGTGAGTTCGGCGGCGGGGGTGTTGAGGCCCTCCGAGGCGAGGTAGGGATCGAGGAAGAGGGCGATCTCGTCGTTGACGGCGTCGCCGTTGTCGCGGATGCGGGCGACGAAGAGATGCATCGTGTTCGTCGTGATCGCGATGCCGGCGTTGACGACGTTGGTGTAGGCGGAACCGGTCCAGCCGGTCACGAAGGGGTTCCGCGTCGTGCTGGCGCCGAAGAAGAACCGTTGCGTGCTGGAGCCGTCCGTGGCGCCGGAGGAGAGGCGGACGTGGTCGCCGGCGGTCATGCTGGCGAGAAAGCTGATGTACATCACGCCCGGAAGGTTGTCGCCGAGGGCGAGGGGGCGCACGGCGTTCTTGTCGCTGTCGGACGAGGCCCCGGCGTTCCTCTGGAGATTCAGCTGGCCCGCGGCGGTCACGAGCTGGTAGCCGCTGCCGTCGGTGTAGCCGCCCTGGCCGGCCTCGGTGCGGTAGTAGATGTTGGCGTTGTAGCCACTGTTGGAGTTGTTCGTCCAGATGGAGCCCGCTGCGAAGCCCATCGCGGCCGGTCCCTGGCCGAGGAGCTGGTCGCCGGGATAGGGGACGCCGTTCGTGTACTGACCGGCCGCCAGATTGGGCGATGCGCCGCCGGCGAGAAACGGCTCGTAGGCCAAGAGCGTCGCGCGGGCCGGCCCGGGACCGGCCGCCAGGCAGGCTGAGAGCGCCGCCAGGAATGCGAGTCCCTGCGTTCTCATGCCCAGAACTTACCCCGGCGGGGATGACCACTCAATGCCTTTCCCAGACCTTTTCTCTGGTGGCCGGGCTCGCCAAGGGGCGGGCGGCGGGCTATGGTCCCCGGGTGGTTGCATGGCGGGCGCAGGCCCGTCGCGGCGGTCCCCGAAAACCCGCCTTACCAAAACGAGGTTCGTGTGAAGACTGAACGATTCGTGCCGCTCCCCGCGGCGCCGGTGATGTCGACGGCGGCGATCGTCGTCGTGGCGGCCTACATCGGGGCGCAGATGCTCGCCGACGTGGCGAGCCTCAAGATCGGCGTGGTCTGGGGGGCGGCGGTGGACATGGGCACGTTCATCTACCCCGTGACGTTCACGCTGCGCGATCTCGTGCACAAGGCGTTGGGGCGGCGCGGCGCGCGCGTGCTGATCCTCTCGGCCGGCGCGATCAACCTGCTGATGGCGGCCTATCTCCAGTGGGCGGCCGGGGTGGCGGGGGACGCCTCGTGGGGCCTTGCGCGCGAGTTCTCGGCGGTGCTGGCGCCCGTGTGGCGCATCGTGCTCGCCTCGATCGCGGCGGAGGTGATCAGCGAACTGGCCGACACGGAGATGTACCACTGGTTCGTGACCCGCGTGACGCGCCGGCACGCCTGGGCGCGGGTGCTGGTCAGCAACAGCGTGTCGGTGCCCGTCGACAACCTCGTTTTCTGCCTGGGCGCCTTTGGCGGCGTGCTGCCGTGGGGGGTCGTCTGGCAGATCTTCGGCATGAACCTGGCCGTCAAGTACGCGGTGACGGTGGTGAGCATTCCGATGATCTACCTGGTCCGCGGCGATCCGGCCCCGCCGTCGGCCGGGTGAGCGGGGCGCACCGGCAGGATGACGGTCACTCCGGAAGGGGCGCGGGGTCCCCCGCCGCGGGCGCGGGCGCCGGCGCAGGCGAGGGCGGCCCGGGGGCGGGCTCCACGGGGGCTTCCGGAACGTCGGGCGCCTCGTCGTGCAGCAGGGCGGAGCGGACGCGTCCGGCGGCGTGGCCGAGGGCGAGCGCGCCGAAGTAGACGGGGTAGTAGTAGTCCGTCGGAACCCAATCGCCGATGCCCCCGCCCAGGTAGGTTGCGTAGGCCGGGTAGAGAATGTTGTATCCGGACCGCTGGATCTCCAGCGGCTCGCATTCGCGCAGGTACCCGAGGGCATCGCGCGTCGCGCGCGCCTCGTGGTAGAGGGAGACGAACGGGATCTGGTACGCGAACGCGTAGGTCCCCTTCCAGGTCCGCGGGGCGAAATCGGCGGAATGGCCGGCCTCGTGGAGCGCGACGGGGATGAGGTCCGAATAGAGGTTGATGGTGTTCGTGTAGGGGTTGTAGTGATCCCCGCCGAAGAACCGGCCCGGCATGATCGTGGAATGGATCAGGCTGAAGATCCCCAGGGTGTAGCGCCACCCGGCCCCGACGGCCTTGTTGCGGAAGAGCCGCCGCCACTGGTCGCCGATGCAGACGGCGTTGAGCTGGACCTTCACGTTCCTGAGGTCGTTGTACTCCAGGTACCGGACGAGGGCCGCCTCGGTCTCGGGCGAGATGTGGTGGCGGTCCACCTTCCAGTTCCACAGCAGCAGCTTGGACATCAGGCTTCCGGGCCAGATCCAGTCCGACGCGTCGAGGAACGCGTTGGGCCGCCCCCGCACGATCTGCGGTTCGCCCTCGCGCAGCGGCATCGTGCCCGGCGATTCGAGCGCGGTGCGGCGCGGGTAGGGGGCCGTGGCGCAGCCCGCGCCGGAGATCCACCCGGCGGCCAGGAGAAGCGCGGCCATCGCCATCCTCCGCCGCGCCGTTCGTCCTGTCCCTGCTTTCGGATTCATGGTCGATCCTCCCGGGTTCAAGTCCGCGTCCCGGCTTCCGTGGGCACCCAGCACGTCGGGTCGGCGGCGAGGAAGTCACCGCAGTAGTGGTAGGCAAAGCCCCGGCATCCGTAGCATTCGGCCGAATGGGCGCAGCCCCGGCACGGTTCCTTGATGAGGGCCTTCATGTCCCGCGCGGCGGCGATGACCGGCGAGGTGTCCAGGATCTCGCGCAGGGATTCGTGGCGGACGTTCCCGACCCGGATGTCGACGCCGGTGCACGGCTGGACGTACCCGTTCGCCGTGACGAGGATGTTGTAGAAGTGCCGCTGGCAGGAGAGCCCGGCGATGGGCGGATGGGCCGCCCAGGTGAAGCCGTACTCCTTCTCGTCGATCGCCAGCAGCCGGTCGAAGACGCGCTTGAGCTCCGCCTTCGTCACGTTGAGCTCCTCCCGCTTGGCGCGTCCCTGGAAGGTGATGACCTCGAAGTACGGGTGCCAGTTCCGGTCGCGGGCGTGACGCCACATCGTCGCGATCTCGTCGACGTTCTGGCGGCAGATGATCGTCTCGACGCCGAGGTGAAGGTCGGGGTCCCGCCCGTAGCCGCAGTCCGTGAGGGCCTGCAGCCCGCGGCGGATCCGGGCGGCGGTGCCCGGGCGGCCGGCCAGCGCGTCCTGGACCTCGTCCCGGAGGCTGTTGAACTTCACGACCATCGAGACCTTGTGGTCGGCGAAGAAGCGCGCCCATTCCGGCGTCACCCGGGTCCCGTTGGTGAAGACGTTCTGGAGGACGCCGCGCGAGGCGATGTGGGCGACCAGTTCCCGGAGATGGGGGTAGAGGAGAGGTTCCCCGCCGCCGATCACGGTGACGACCTTCGCGCCGAGGTCGACGGCCTGGTCGACGACGCCGCGGAGTTCGGCGATCGAAAGCTCGTTCTTCCGTTTCCTGCCGGCGCTGGAATAGCAGTAGACGCACCGCAGGTTGCAGACCCGGCTGGTCTCGATGTCGAGGGTCAGCAGCCGCCTCCCGCGGATCGCGTCCGCGATCTCCTCCTCGCTGAAGTGAAGGCCGTAGACCTTCTCGGGCGATCGGAGCGGTGTCGGGGAGGGCTTCACGGGATTCTCTGGCTCCTTACGTCGCGGCATGGACGACCGGCCTCCGGTCCACGAAAAGCCGGCGCTTCCGGTATCCCTCGGGCTGGACCAGCGACTGGATCTCGTCCCGCCCGGCGAACTGCACGTCGAGATGCAGCCGCAGCCGGGAGTAGAGGTGCTCGGCCACGTCGGCGGTCCCGAGACCGGAGCCCGGCCGCGGGGCGCAGCGGACCTCGACCCGGTCCAGGCCGTGCTCGTCGTGCGAGGCGACGACCGCGAAGGCGGCCAGGGCGTCGAGTCCCGACAGGCGGTCCACGATGGCGGACGGGTAGAGCTTGGTCCCCTTGACCTTCAGCATCTGGCCGGCCCGGCCGAGGATCGGGCCGAGCCGGGGCGTCGTGCGGCCGCAGGCGCAGGGCCGTTCGTCGAGGAACGTGATGTCGCCCGTGTCGTAGCGGACCAGGGGGGTGCCCTCGACGTTCAGCGTCGTGACGACGAGGGATCCGGCCTGGCCGGGAGGAACCCGGCGGCCCTGCTCGTCGAGGATCTCGGCGACGACGAAGTCGGGATGGAGGTGCGCGCCGCAGCCGTGCGGGCACTCGGCCATGGAGCCGATCATCTCGGTGTTTCCATAGTTCCCGTACAACTCCAGATCCCACTGGTCCAGGATCGAACGGGCGAGGCTGTTGGGGGCGAGCGATTCGTCCCGCAGGTTCTCGCCCACGAGGATCGCCTTTCGCAACGGGCAGGCGGACGGCGAGAGCCCGGCGGCGCGCCACTCCCGGACCATGGCCCGGAGGAAGGAAGGGACGGTCACGATGGCGGTGACGCCGTTGGCGCGGAGGATCTCCATCTGCCGCGCCGGGTTGGCGGGGCCCTGCCGGATGACCGCACACCCCGCGCGGCGCAGCCCGAGGTAGTAGGCCAGGCCGGCCATGAAGAGGGAATCCATGGTCACGCACAGTTGCACGACGTCGCCCGCGGCCAGCCCCGCGGCCCGGAACGTGCGGGCCTCTGTCTCCGCCAGGCGGTCGAGGTCGCCTTCCGTCAGCCAGATCCGGATCGGTCCGCCGGTCGTTCCGGAAGTGCAGACAATCTCCCGGACGGCCCCGGCAGGACAGCAGCGGAACTCGTCCCCGCGGAGTTCAAGATGCCTCCGGGTCGTCAGGGGAAGGGTCGACAGCCACGTCCAGGCCTCCCCCGCATCCTCGGGCGGGCTCCGGATTCCGGCCAGGTGCCCGCGGTAGAAGCGCGAGCCCTGCATGACGCGCTCGAACTGCCGGCCCAGCAGACGGTTCGAAACCTCATGCCACCCTGCATAGCCATGCAGATCAACGAGTTCTGTCTCAGACGATGAAGGCCCATTGCCGTCTTCATGGGGCAGATCGGAAGAGCGTCGTGTAGGGGAAGGGGGGGGG
>CAYODK010000108.1:0-17631 GCA_964402695.1 uncultured Verrucomicrobiota bacterium | reverse complement strand
GCGTTCCCGTCCCGGCGTCGGCGGACGACGGCGCCTCGGACGACGCGGCGGATCTCAGCGTCGTTCACGTCGCCCTGGACGGCCGTCACCTCGGCTGGATCGGCCTGCAGGACCAGGTCCGCCCGGGCGCGAAGGAGGCGATCGCGGAGCTGCGCGGCCTGCGCGTCCGCCGCATCGCGATGGTCACGGGCGACCGCCCCGCCGCGGCCCGCCGCGTGGCCGGGCTGATCGACTGTCCCGAGTTCCGCGCCGGCTGCCTTCCGCAGGCGAAGGTCGACTTCGTCAACGAGGTCCGCCGGGGCGCGGCCCGCGTCGCGGTCGTCGGCGACGGCGTCAACGACGCCCCCGCGCTGGCCGCGGGCGACACGGGCGTCGCGATGGGCGCCGCGGGCAGCGACGTGGCGATCCACAGCGCGACGATCGCGCTGATGAGCAATGATCTGCTCCGCGTGCCCTTCCTGATCCGCCTCTCGCGCGCCACGCGCGCGGTGGTGGGGCAGAACATCCTCGTCGGCCTGCTCTTCATCCTCGGCGGCATCGCCCTCTCCGGCGCCGGCCGGATCCCGCCTATCCTCGCCGCCCTGCTCCACAACGCCGGCTCGCTGATCGTGATCTTCAACAGCGGCCGCCTCGTCCGGGCCGGCGAGACCCTCAAGTAGCGAGACTCCGGCCCCGCCGGACGCCGCCCACATCCGGACGTGGAACCGTGTGGCCGTATGGCCGTGGGCATGATCGATGGGCCGACCCCGCCGGGCTTGCCCCGGATTCGGACGCGGTGCCGTGTGGCGGCGTGGCCGTGGGCGCGATCGAGCGGCCGGTCCCACCGGGCGCGCTCCGCGCCTTGGAACCGTCGGCGCTTCCGGTCCCACCGGGCTTGCCCCGGTGGGGAGGTAAAACGAAATGGGCTCCCCGGGGAGAGGCGCGCCGGCATGGGATGCGCGGGCCTGGCGCGTGGAATCGTCCATCCATTCCATCGCAGAAATCGCTTGTCACATTCGTTCATCTGGTGCAGAAGATCAGCGTCGGTGGTGATGGACAGACGGAGGGACTGGACATGCACGGCATGTGGACGCGACGGGCGTTCGGGCTTCCCACGAAGGTGCTGGCTGCGTTCGTGGGGATGGCGGCGGCCGCGGGTGCGCGGGCGGACGAGCAGACCTGGCTCGATGCCAATCTCGACAACCTCTGGAGCACCGGCGCCGCGAACTGAGACACCGGCGTCTGGGTCGACAACAACGATGCGGTCTTCGGCGGGACCGGGGAGCTCGTCGAGATCGACGGGGCGGTCTCGGTCGCCAACCTCACGTTCAACGTCAACGGCTACACGATCGCGGACGCCAACGCCAACGGCACCCTGACCCTCGTCGGCGCCCCGAGCCTGATCACGGTGACCTCCGCCGGCCACACGGCGATCGTCAGCGAGGCGATCGGCGGTTCGGCCGGCTTCACGAAGCTGGGCGCCGGCCTCCTCCAGATCACCGGGGCCAACACGTTCTCGGGCCAGCTCCTCGTCAGCGCGGGGATCCTGCGCCTCTCCGGCGCCAACGCGGCGGCCCTCGGCGCGACCGGCGCCGGGAACGAGACGATCGTCACCAACGGCGCGACGCTCGACTTCGCCGGGGCCTACTCCGGCGGCAACCGGGCGGAGGACCTGGTCGTGTCGGGCAACGGAGTCGACGGTGCGGGCGCGCTGGTCAACACCGGCGGCGCACATGTCAATGTCGGTTTCCGCAACCTGACCCTCATGGGGGACACGGCGATCGGCGGTACCACCCGCCTCGACCTGAGCAGTTCCGGCACGTTCACCGGCAACGGGTTCACTCTGACCAAGACGGGCCTCAACGATGTGGCGGTCAGCCGGGCCGTCAACGGCAGCCCCATCGTGATCCTGGGCGGTTCCTACATTGTCCAGAACATCGACGCGCTCGGGGGCGCAACGGCGGGCGACACCACGATCCATGGCGGCTACCTGGCGAACTGGGGCGACCGTACCCTCACGGAGGCCCTCGAGATCCACGGCGGCGGCTACCAGGAGAACCGCCCCGGGGGGCGTTCCGTGCTCGCCGGATCCCTGACCCTTCACAGCAACATGACCTTCAACTCCGCGGCCACCCGGACGGCGGTGGTGGCTGGAGTCGTCAGCGGCCCGGGGGGGATCACGAACCGCAACGGCGGGGTGCTTCTCTTCACGACGGAGAACAGCGGCTACCTGGGGCAGACCGTCAACGTCGGCGGCAGCGTCCTGCGCGTCGGCGACACCGGCGGCACCTCGGGCCGTCTCGGGCCGGGCGACGTCGTGAACGACGGCAACCTGTTCTTCGACCGGTCCGACGCCCTGACCGTCTCCAACAACTTCCTCGGCGTCGGCATCACCCATGTCCGCTACGGGGCCGCGCTGACGATGTACGGCGGCCTCTCGACCCAACTCGCCCTCCGCGTGGCCAGCGGCAGCCTGAACCTTTCCAACGGCGCGAGTCTGACGGCCAGCGGCGATTTCACCATCGCCTCGCGCATGGACTCGTCCTATCCCGTCGACCCGGTCTCGATCACCGGCACGGTCAGCATCCCCGCCGGCTGCTCGCTGACGGCCAACGCCATCATCATCGGCAACGGGGTTACGACGAACGGCGGATCGATGGTCGGGGTGATCAACCAGTACGGCGGGACGGTGCGGACGACCGGGTCGACGGCCGAGAACAACGGCATCCGCCTCGGGCACTACCCGCAGGGCCTCGGCAGGTACAACATGATGGGCGGAACGCTGGTCGTCGACAACGGCTATGACCTGGGCATCGCGACCGACGGCACCGGCTGGGTCCACCAGACCGGCGGCGAGATCTTCGCGACGACCGTCATGCTCAACGAACGCGCGAACACCCTGGGGCGCGGCCGGCTGACGGTCGAGGGCGGCACGCTGAACGTCGGCGCGGGCGGGATCACCCGCGACGCCCCGGGCGGCTATCTCGTCGAGTACGGCGGGGCCGGCGGCGTGGTGCGCGCCACGGCGTCCTTCACATCCCCGCTGGACGCCACCCTGTCGGGCTCCGGCGGCAACGCCGTCACCTTCGACACCGCGGAGGAGACGATCACGCTCTCCGGCGCCCTCGGCGGCACAGGCGGGCTGAACAAGACGGGGGCCGGCATGCTGAAGCTGACCGGCGCGAACAGTTACGCGGGCGCGACGGCCGTCTCGAACGGAACGCTGGAGGCCGACGGCGCCTACACGGGCGGCGGGCTGATCACCGTCCACGACGGCGCCGTGCTCGCCGGAACCGGGATGGTCGCGTCCGTCACGATCGCCGGCAACGGAACCGTGGCGCCGGGCACCAGCGCCGGAACGCTGACCGTGGGCGGCGACCTGACGCTCGCCGACGCCTCGATCCTGGACTACGAACTGGATGCCCCGGATCCGGTCGGCGGCGCCGGCGGCGATTTCATCGCCGGCATCCAGGGGCTGACGCTGGATGGCGTCCTCAACGTCACGTCGCTGGGCTTCGACTTCCTGACCGCCAACGTGGGCGACCAGTGGAAGCTGATGGCCTACTCGGGGTCACTGACCGACAACACGCTCTCGCTGGGCTCCATGCCCGGCCTGAACGGCGGCAGGAGCTACGCGATCACCGTCACCGGTGACAGCGTGATCCTGAGCGTCGTGCCCGAGCCGGGCGCTCTCGGCCTGCTTGGCCTCGTCGCCGTCGCGTGGATCCTGCGCCGCCGGACCTGATCCAGCATGGCCCTGGGGCAGGCGCCCGGCCTGCCCCGCATCCTCAACTCCAACGCGCCCCCGGTCCCACCGGGCTTGCCCCCGCATCCTTGACACCAGCGCGCCCCCGGCCCCACCGGGCTTGCCCCCGCATCCTTGACACCAGCGCGCTCCCGGTCCCACCGGGCTTGTCCCGGTGGGGAGACAAAAGGGCGGGCCGGATCCTGTATCCGGCCGCACCGTCGCGGGGCGGCCATCGTCCACCCCCCACGACCACACCGCCGCACGCCCCTGCGGCCCGGCTACTTCCCCGCCATCTCCGCCACCGCGATGTCCTTGAACCGCATCCGCAGCGCGTCGCGCGAGTGGAGTTGGAGCGCGATCCGCCCGCGCAGGCCGACGCCGCGCTCGCGGTGGACGGCGTCGTCGAGCACGCCCTTGAGATCCGCGTCGCGGACGATGTGCCCGTTCAACTCCACGATCACGCGCGTGCCGCGCGCGAGGATCCGCAGGTCGTTCCACGGCTCCGGATCGTCCGCATACCGGAACGGCACGCCGGCGGGCGCCATCTCCGGACGCGCGTCGGACACCTTCGCCAGCGCCGGCGCGATCCACTTCCGCACGCCGCGCGTCTCGTCGTAGATGAACCCGACGCGCCAGGGACCGGGCGGATGGATGTCGATCTGCGGACCGTCAAGCCAGCCGGCCGCGTCGTCGTAGCGGCTTCGGACCTGCACGCCGCTGTTCCCGGTCACGCCGCGGAACGCCTGGAAGCGGAGGCGCAGCAGGAAATCGCCGTGGTCGCCGTCCGCGACCAGCCAGACGTAGTCGTGCTTCGGGTCGCCGGTCGAGTCGACGAGGATCGCGCCATCCTCGACGCGCCAGTAGGTCTTGTTCGTGTCGGCCGCGACGCACTTCACGGTCCAGCCGGCCAGGTCGCGCCCGTTGAAGAGCGGCGTCCAGCGGCCCTCCGCCTCCTTCGCCGCCGCGGTGATCGCCGCCCGGGCGGCCTCCTCGTCCGGCACCGCGGGCTCCGCCGCGGCGGCCGCGGATATCGCCAGGCAGGAGGCCATCCATCGCCAACCGGCCGCCGGATTGCGTTTCATGGTGGACCAGTAGACCCGGGGCCCCGTGCAAACACAAGCCCGGCCGCCCTTCGGGTGGCGGGGCGAGGCCGCATCGTGGAAGACCGGCGGGGCGCCGGTCAGGGCGCCATGCGCACGCCGATGCGCAGGAAGCCGCTCGCGGACGGCATGGCCCCGGTGTAGGACATTGCGTCCCCGGTCCCGGGCGCGTCGGTCATGGTCGTGGACTGCCATGCCAGCATGGGCGAGACGGTCTCCTCCACCGAGTACAGCCGGTCCGCCAGGCTTGGCCAGGTCAGGACGATCCCGTCGACCGGCGAGGCAGCCGGCAGAACCTGGGCGGCAAAGCGCTCGGACACCGGCGTCGCGTTGGTGAGACTGGTCCCGGTGACCAGTTCCTCGTAGTCGGGGATCCCGTCCCCATCGCTGTCCGGCAGGTCGGGGTTCGAGCCCAGGGATGCCTCCAGGGCGTTGCCCAGCCCATCGCGGTCGTTGTCCATCACGAACAGGTAGGCCGCCCCCGAGTTGGCCCCGCCGGACGCGGTCTCGTTCGGCGCCGTGCAGACCGCCGTGTCGCCGTCCAGCGCCACACCATACCCGAACGACGCGAAGTTCGTCGGACCCGCGGGCGCGAGGCGCGCCTCTTCAATCCAGACGCCGGTCCGCGCGAACACGTAGGCGTAGGCATTGGTCGGGCTCCGCGTCCGGGGCGCGCAGAGAACCCGCGCGCCGGAGAGGCTGACCCAGGCACCCGTCTGGTCGTTGTCGAGGCGGTCCGCCAGCATCAGTTTCCCGTCGGCGAACCAGGTCGTGCCGGTACGGCTGAACAGGTACACGGCGCCCACATTCGACAACGGGCTTGCGTCGCAGCCGTCGGCCCCGACCGCAAGGTTGTCCTGCCCCAGCGAGACCGAGCGACCGAAGGCATCGCCCGCGACAATGTCGCCCGGGGCCAGCCGCGCCTGCTGTGTCCAGGCGGTTCCGGAACGCGTGAAGACGTACACGGCGCCCGAAAACACGGCGCCGACGTTGTCGGCCTGCCAGGCCCCCACGACGGCCGTGTCGCCCCGGATCGCCACCGATCCGCCGAACCGGTCGTCGGCGGAACGGTCGGAAGCCAGCAACACGGCCTGCTGCGACCAGACCGTGCCGCTCCGCACGAAGATGTAGGCGGCCCCGGCGTCCGTCCCCGCGACCGGATCATCGTTGTTCGGCGCGCCCGCGATCGCGGTGTCGCCATCGACCGCCACCGACGAGCCGAAGTTGTCCCCGACCTCCCGGTCGGACGCCGTCAGCTTCGCCTGCTGCGACCACGCCGTCCCCGACCGCACGAACACGTAGGCGGAGCCCGCGTCGGTCTTCGAGGATGGGAGGTCGTCCGACAGCGCACCGACAACGAGGGTGTCGGCGTCGAGGCCGACCGCGCAGCCGAAAAGGTCGTTGGCCGCGCCGTCCGCCGCGACCAGCCTGGCCTGCTGGGACCACGTCAGCCCGTTGCGCCGCAGAAAGACGTACGCCGACCCGCTGTTGGATCCGGGGGCGTCATCGTATTCGGCACCGATCGCCGCCGTGTCCGCCTGCAACGCGACGCGGCGGCCGAAGTAGTCCGGGCTTCCGGAATCGGCCGCCTCGACGCGGGACTGCTGGCTCCACGGCCACTGCGGGCCGTCGGCAGGGGACCGGCCGGGCACTGCGAGGAGAGGGACGATCCATGCCAGGCCCCGGATGAGGCGCGTTCCCGAAGGCAGCGTCGAATGCATGACCATGCTTCCTCCGTCTGCGCACATTCTGGCACCCCCCATCGGGCGATTCAACGGGGAAGCGCAAGAGAAGAGCCCCTTGAACGCCGCGGGCGGCCGTACTTGCATCCGGTTCATGCACGATCAGCGCCCCCTCACACCCCTTCCACGCAAGGATTGACGCCATCCGCTTCTCGGGCCATCGCTGGAGCCATGAAGGGCGCCGCGCGCGCGTTGAATCGACCCGCCGCCGGGCGGCGGCTGGCCGCCTTCAAGCGGCGGCGGGTTCCCTTTCTCGTGGTCCCGGGGGGGCTTAGTTGGACGCCGGCGCATAGCCGTAGGGCGCGGGATCGGCCGGCGCCGGGACCGGCTCCTGCGAACGCCTCGCCAGGCTTGCCCCCGCCTCCCAGAGCGCCCGCTGCACCGTCAGTTCCGGATGCGCGTCGCCCATCGCGCGCAGATCGGCGGCCATCGCCGGCGCGGCGATGCGGCCGAGGGCGAGGGCGGCGGCTTCGCGGACCGCCGGGGCGTTGTCCATGGCGCCGAGCGCCGCCGTCAACGCGGGGGCGGAGGCGGCGTCGCCGATCTCGCCCAGCGCCCAGGCGGCGGCGGCGCGGTGATAGGGCCGCATCGCCTTCAGCGCCCAGTGATTCGGCGGCGGATTCGTGCCGAGCGAGACCTCCGTCGGACCGTCGGCCAGCACCCCGCGCACGAACTCCGCGGATCCGGCGTCGCGCAGGCGGCCGAGCGTCCGGATCAGCATGAAGGCGACCCACGAGCGCTCCTCGGCGGCGGGCTTCGCCAGTTCCGCCGCGATGAGCGCGCGGATCCGCGGAGCCGCGGCCGGATCGGTCGCGACGACGGAGAGGATCTGCGCCGCCCGGGCACGCGGGGTGTGCGGCCGGATGTGGCGCTCCGCGTGCGGGCTGGCGCCGACGGTCGAGGCGAGGTCGTCCGACGGCCGCGCGGCCGCGTCGCCGAGCACGGCGAGGCACGTCTCCACAACCTCCGCCGCGCGGCCGCTGCGCGCCAGCACGCGCGCGGTGAGCGCCTCGTAGGCGTCGAGTTCGTAGAGCAGCGCGCGGTCCTTGTCCATGGGCACGGCCCGCACGATCGCCGCGGCCACGCCGCCCGCGTTCGTGCTCCCCATCGCATCGAGCGCCTCGAGGATGCGATGATGCACGGGCGAGGAGTGGCACCCCATCAGCCACGGGTGGTCTCCGCAGCAGAGCGTGTACTTCTCGATCGGCTCCAACGCGCCGAGCGTCGCGACCAGCGCCCGCTCCGCCTCCGCCCCGCCGATCCGGCCCAGCGCCTCGGCGGCCGTCGCGGCCAGGTAGACAGCCCGCTGGGCGCCGCCGAACTCGCGGTTGGCCTCGCGACGGTCCTTCACGAGGGGCGCATTGGTGGTGAGCATCGTGACGAGCGCGGGCACCGCCGCGCCGGCGCGGAGCGAGCCGAGCGACCGCATCGCCGCCATCGCCAGCCGGAGTTCCGCCCCGGGATTCGAGGCAAGGAAGGCGCGCAGCGCCTCCGCGCCCGCGGGCCCGCCGGTATGGCCGAGCGTCTCGGCCGCGGCCCATGCCTCGAGCCCGTCGCCCCGCGCCAGGCGTGCGCACAGGTCGCGTTCGACGGCGGTCCAGTCCAGGCGGTCCAGCCTCTCGGTCCACCGCCGCGACGCCGCCGCCCGATCGCCGGTGAAGGGGTTGAACTTCACGCGGAGCCCGGTCAGGTGCTCCAACGCAACATGCGCGGCCTGCGCAACGACGGGGTTCGAATCGTCGAGGACCGGCCTCAGTTCCGCGACCGCCGCGCGGCCGCCGCATGCGGCCAGCGCCATGGCGGCGGCGCAGCGGACCTCGACGACGGGGTCTGCCAGCAGCCCTGCCAGCGCGGGGGCGGCGGCGGGATCCCGGAAGACGGCCAGGCGGTTCGCCGCGGAGACCCGCCGGGGGGCCTCGGTCGACGCCGCATCGCGCAGCAGGGCGTCGATCTCCGCGGCCCGGCCCGGCGGCGGCGCGCCGGGGCCGGACGGCGCCCGGTGCAGGTTGATCGCGGCGCACTCCCGGAAGCGGTCGGTCTGCAGGTTCAGGACGCCGCCGTTGGCCGCGTTGTTCGCGCGAAAGCGGTGAGGATCGGCGCCCCCGAGGAGCCGCATCGGCCGCATCGCGGCGGCGGGGCGGGCGTCGACGGGCGGCACGCGGTCGGTGTCGGCATGGCAGCCGGCACACGAGCGCCGCTCGCCGGGGCGGGCGTAGATCCAGCTCAGTTCGCCGATCACGGCCCGGCCCTCGGCATCGACGGCCTGGATGCTGAGGGCGCGGTCGGCGGGGACCTCGACGTAGAACGAACCGTCCGGCGCGACGGGGACGGTGCCCAGTTCACGGCCCTCGGTGCCGATGTGCATGTAGATGCTGTCCGTCGGCGTCAGCGTGAAGGGGCGGCCCTCGTAGATCCGCACCGCGCGGATGCGCGCGAGATCCGCCGCCGTGTGCCGCGAGGCGAAGACGCTCTGGCAGTAGAGGAATCCCGTCGCGTCCGGACGCCCGCCCTCGGCCTCGCGGGCGACCGGCGGCATGGCGCGGGGCAGCGGTCGCGCCCCGGCGAAGACCGCCGAGTGCGCGGCGGACGGCTGGTAACCGGCCGCGGGCGGGCGCCCCTCCGCCGGGACCGCGCATTCCGACAGGTCGACGGCCTCGACGGCCCGGCCGCTGCGCGGGTCGAGGATCGCCAGCCGCTGGCCGTCGCGATCGCTGCACAGCAGCCGGCCGTCCGGGAGCGGGGAGACGTCGAACGGGACGTAGGACCCGACCGGCACGCCGCGCTGGCGGGCGGACACGACGAGGCCCTGTTCGGAAATCGCGGCGATGCGGCCGTCGTCCAGCGGCGCCGGCGAGCCCGCGCCGTACTGCCGCAGCCAGCGCGAATTCTCCTCGGCGGCATTGGGGCGGTCGAGGCCGATCGGCGGACGGTCCGGACCGATCGCGATCAGGCCGCCCGAGCCGTCAAGGCGGGTGCGGTGGATGTGGGTCTCGACCTTGGCCCGTTCGAGGAAGTTGTCGCACCGGATGAACGCCAGCATGCCGTCGTCGGTGACGCGCGGCTCGCGGTCCCCGACGATGTGATGCGTGACCGCACGCGCGGAACCGCCGGTCGGCGCGCAGGCGAAGAGGCAGAACGCCGGGACGCCGTGGTACTCCTCGGCGGTGCCGAGGCGCGTCGAGGCGAAGACGATCCGGCCGTCGGGCAGCTCGACGGGATCGAAGTCGTGGAACGGCCCGTGCGTGATCTGCCGCGGCGGCCCGCCGTCGACCGGCACGCTGTAGACGTGGAACCACGGATCGCCCTCCGGCGCCATCGTGAAGTAGATGGTGCGGCCGTCGAACGAAACCGACGGCGAACCGATCCATCCCCCCCCCGCGTCGGCCAGAACGGTCACGGCGCCGCCGGGCCGGAAGGGCGCGAGGCGGCAGAGACGGCGGCCGAGGGCGGCGGGGGACGGCGTGTCGAACTCGAAGTAGGCGCGCGAGCCGTGGATGTTCTGGATGAAGTTCTGCCCCGTGAAGCGGGTCCGCCCGAGGACGAAGACGACGGCGCCCGTGTGGACGGGCGCATCGAACGACTCCGGCGCTTCGAGGACCGACACCGCGGTGGGGCCACCCGGGATCTTCAGGTCCGCGCCCCACGGCGGGATGCCGTAGGCGCCGAGCACGCGCGCCTGCGGCCAGGCGGTGTCGTCAAAGCCCGGCTTCTGCCAGCCGGCCGGAAGGGTATCGCCGCAGCGCCAGCCGGCGCCGGTGACGCGCGTCGCCGCCGGGGCGCCACGGCGGGTCAGGCGGATGGCGGCGATCAGGCCCGCGGGTCCGTCGGCCGTGTTCACCGCCTCCACGGCCACCGTGTTCGTGCCGGCGGCGAGCAGATGCGTGATGTCGATGCGGGCCGGGTCGGTCCATTCCATCCCCTGCCCCGCGCGGCGGCCGTTGACGAAAAGCGTGAACTCGTTGTCCGCCGTCGCGAGGATCTCCGCGCGCGAGCCGCGGCCCATCGCGGGCGCGACGAAGGTCGTGCGGAACCCGCGCGTGGCGGCCGGCGGATTGGCGGGATCGGCCTCCGGGAACCAGATCCAGTTCGCGCCCTTCAGGTCGAGCCCGGCCGGCGCGGCGGGCGCGGCGCGGCCGAGATGCCCCCAGGGGGCGATGCCGAGTTCGCCGTGGACCCGGACCGGCTTCCACGACGAATCATCGAACGCCGGGGCCGTCCAGCCGGGCGCCTCGCGGTCCGCGGCGCGCCACCCGTCGTCGGTCACGATCGCCGCTTCGCCCGCGTTGCCGGCGCGCACGGCGAGCTTGACGATCAGCCCCGCGGCGCCCGGGACCGTGTTCACCGCGGCGACGGCGAGGCAGTTGGTGCCCGGAACGAGCCGGCCGCTGCCCAGCTCGACCCGGAAGGGCCGGTTCCACGCATTGGGCTCGGTCATGCGCTCGATGACGGGGGTTCCGTTCAGGTGGAGCGAGAAGAGGTTGTCGGCCGTGACGGAGACCACGCCCGAATCGAGGTCCCACTCCGGAGGGAGGACGAACGTCGTGCGGAAGTGGCGCGTCCCCGCGGGCGCGGACAGCCCCTCCGCATCGGCGGCCCAGATCCACGACGCCCCGGAGAGGTCCGGCGCCTCCTCCGCAAGCGCCGCGCCCGCCGCCAGCGCCAACATCCCCATCGCCCGGATCTGTTGTCGCATCATCCTCCGCCCTCCATCGGTTTGCAGGACCGCGGAGTCTGTATCGGAGCGCAACCGGATGTCCAGCCGAACCGGGCGGCCCGTTCAGGCGCCCGCGATGGCGGCGGCGATGGCGTCGCCGACCTGGGCCGTCGTCGCCGGGGTTTCCCCGGCGGCACAGAGGTCGCCGGTGCGCAGGCCCGCCGTCAGCACGGAGTCGACGGCCTGCTCGATGGCGCGGGCCGCGTCCTCAAGGTCGAAGGAGTGCCGCAGCATGAGCGCGGCGGAGAGGATCTGCCCGATCGGATTGGCGACACCGCGGCCGGCGATGTCCGGGGCCGATCCGCCGGCGGGTTCGTAGAGGCCGAAGCCCCGGCCGTTGAGGCTGGCGGACGGCAGCATGCCGATCGAGCCGGCGAGGACGGCGCACTCGTCGCTGATGATGTCGCCGAACATGTTGCCGCACAACAGCACGTCGAAGTCGTGCGGGCGGCGGATGAGCTGCATCGCGGCGTTGTCGACGTAGATGTGTTCGAGCAGCACGTCCGGGTAGGCCCGGCCGATCGAGCCGACGACCTCGCGCCAGAGGACCATCGACGTGAGCACGTTGGCCTTGTCGACCGAGGTCACCTTGCGGCGGCGGTGGCGGGCCAGCGTGAAGGCCTGGATGGCGATCCGCTCCACCTCGCGGCGCGTGTAGGTCATCGTGTCGAAGGCGCGCTCGGTCGGGCCGCTTCCCTGGCGGCCCTTCGGCTCGCCGAAGTAGACGTCGCCGGTGAGCTCGCGGACGCACAGCACGTCGAATCCCTTCGCGGCGATGTCGGCCCGCAGCGGGCTCTGGTGCCGCAGCGCCGGGGGCAGGTGCGCCGGCCGGAGATTGCAGAAGAGCCCGAAGTGCTTCCGCAGGGGCAGCAGCGACGCCCGCTCCGGCCGCTGCTCGGGCGGAAGGGCGTCCCACTTCGGTCCGCCGACGGAGCCGAACAGGATGGCGGCGGATTCCTCGCAGGTCTTCAGCGTCGATCCGGGAAGGGCCTCGCCGTGCCGGTCGATGGCGGCGCCGCCGACGTCGGCGTGGACGTACTCGAACCGGGGCCCGAACCGCCGCGAGACGGCATCGAGCACCTTCACCGCCTCGGCCATGATCTCCGGCCCGATCCCGTCGCCGGCCAGGACTGCAATCGGATTCGCTGACATCGGGAGTCTCCCCGCCCCGCGCGCGACGCGCGTCCCGCATCGCCGGAGGGCCCTTGAAAACCGCGCAGTGTAGGGCCCCCGCCGGCGCAACGCAAACCGGGGCGGACCCGGAAGGTCACGCGAGGAAGTCGCGGTACGCGGGGTTGCCCGTTTCCTCGGTGTGCGGGTAGCCGACGCGGCGGAGGAAGCGGACCAGTTCGGCACCGTCGCGAGGCGGAACCTGGAGGCCGATCAGCACGTGGCCGTGGCTGCCGCCCTGGCGGCGGTAGTGGAAGAGCGAGAGGCTCCACCGCGGGTCCATGCAGTCGAGGAAATGCCGCAGCGCGCCGCGCCGCTCCGGGAATTCGAACCGGAACAGCCGCTCGTCCAGGCCCGCCGGCGGCCGGCCGCCGACCATGTGCGCCACGTGATCCTTGGCCAGCTCGTTGCCGGACAGGTCCCGCGCCCGGTAGCCGCGCCGCGCCAGCATCCGGACGAGCCCCGCGGCCGCCTCGCGACCCGCGTCGAGCCGCAGCGCGACGAGGATCCGCGCCTGCGACGCATCCGCGTACCGGTAGTTGAAGCCCCAGATGTCGTGGCCGCCGATCACCCGGCAGAAGGCGCGCAGACTGCCGGCGCGCTCGGGGATGTCGACGGAGAGCAGCGCCTCGCGCTTTTCGCCGAGGTCGGTCCGCTCCGAAACGTAGCGAAGCCGGTCGAAGTTGATGTTCGCCCCGCTGTGGATCGCGAGAAACGTCCGCCCCCTCATCCCGCGCCGGGCGGCGACCTTCTTCAACCCCGCCAGCGCCAGCGCACCGGCCGGCTCGGCGATGGACCGCGTGTCCTCGAACAGCTCCTTCACCGCGGCGCAGATCTCGTCGGTGTCGGCCGTGACGACCTCGTCGACGCACCGCCGGGCGACGCGGAAGGTCTCGCGCCCCGCCTGCGCCACCGCGACGCCGTCGGCGAAGAGGCCGACCTCCTTCAGCTTGACCGGGCGCCCCGCCGCCAGCGCCGCCTTCATGCACGCGGCGTCGTCCGGCTCGACGCCGACGATCCGCACGTCCGGCCGGATCGCCCGCAGGAACGCGCCGACGCCCGCGATCAGCCCGCCGCCGCCGACGGGCACGAAGACCGCGTCCAGCGGGCCGGCCACCTGCCGGACAATCTCCATGCCGATCGTCCCCTGCCCCGCGATCACGTCGGGGTCGTCGTAGGCCGGCACGACCACCAGGCCGCCCTCCGCCGCGAGTTCGTCCGACCGCACCCGGGCATCGTCGTAGCGGTCGCCGTGCAGAACCACGCGCGCCCCGCGGGCGCGGACGGACTCCACCTTGATCGCCGGCGTCGTCACCGGCATCACGATCGTCGCGCGGATCCCCAGGTGCGCCGCCGCCATCGCGACGCCCTGCGCGTGGTTGCCCGCCGAGGCCGTGATGACGCCGCGGCGGCGTTCGACCGCGGAGAGCCGCAGCAGGCGGTTGTAGGCGCCGCGGATCTTGAAGGAGAAGACCGGCTGGAGGTCCTCGCGCTTCACCAGCACGCGGCAGCCGAGCGCCGCGCTCATGCGGCGCATCCCGTCGATCGGCGTCTCGACCGCCAGGTCGTAGATGCGTGCGTCCAGGATCCGGCGTACGTAGGCGTTCAACATGCCGGAAGCGTGCCTCCCCGGCGCCCGGGATGCAAGCGGGGGCGGCGCGGGAGTTTCAAGTTCCAGGTTTCAAGTTCCCCGGTGAGGCGACAGGCGTCAGGCTTCAGGCGTCAGGCCGGTGGAGAACCCGGTCCCGCCGGACATCGCTCCCGCGTCCGGCCATCGGGAGGTCCGGTCCCACCGGGCGTCGCTCCCGCGTCCGGCCATCGGGAGGTCCGGTCCCACCGGGCTTGTCCCGGTGGACCGAAAACGCGGCGGGGCGCCGCTTCCACGATCGCGGCCAATCTCTCCGCGACCTCTGCGTCTCTGGGTTGCCCCGTCCAACGCCGCCTATGCGTCCCGGTTGATGTGCAGCACCTTCGCCGGCGGGAAGCCGTTGAAGGAGGTCGACGACGCGTGGCTGTAGGCGCCGATGTTCGAGGCGTAGACGAGATCGCCAAGTTCGAGCTCCGGAAGCTCCTCGGCCAGCGAGATCGTGTCGAGCGCGTCGCAGGTCGGCCCGAACACGGCGCAGAGCTGCGTCGGCCCCTTCTTGAACGCCTTCAGCGGGTACTTCATGTGGTCGAAGATCACGCCGGAGAAGGTGTGGTAGACGCCGTCGTTGATGTAGTAGCAGCGCTTCCCGTCGCGGTCGGCCTTGCCGATGACCTCGGCGACGAGCGTGGCCGCGGTCGCGACGAGGAACCGGCCGGGCTCGGCGAGGATCGCAACGTCCTTCGGGAAGAGCCGCGGGATCTCGGTGTTCAGCAGCCGCCCCAGTTCGCGGATCGGCCGCACGTTGTCGTCGTAGGGCGCCGGGAAGCCGCCGCCGATGTCCAGCTGGATCATCTTCGAGAAGCCGCGCGACCGCGCCTCCTTCAGCACGCCCGCCGCGAGCTGGAGCGCCTGGGCGTAGTTCTGGAAGTTGGTCGTCTGGCTGCCGACATGGAAGGAAAGGCCCTCGACCGTCAGCCCGCGCGCATGGGCCGCCTCGATCAGGCTGACCGCCTGCCCGGGGTCGCAGCCGAACTTGGAGGACAGCTCCACCATCGCCCCGGTGTTCGGAACCTTGAGGCGCAGCACGAGGCCGGCCTGCGGCGCATGCTTCGCGATCTTGCCGATCTCCTCGAAGTTGTCGTAGGTCACGAGCGGCTTGTACGGGTTCAGCTTCCGCAGCGTCTCGCTCGCCTTGATCGGGTTGGCGTAGATGATCTTGTCCCAGATGTAGTCCTGCCGCTCCTTCGCGGGCAGATCCCGGATGTTCTCGTGGACCAGCTCGAACTCGGGCCACGAGGCGACGTCGAAGCTGGCCCCCGCACGGTAGAGCGTCCGCACGATCTCGGGGTTGCTGTTGGCCTTGACGGCGTAGTAGGGCTGCACGCGCGGCAGCCAGCGCTTGAACTCGGCGAGGTTCCTCCTCAGCTGCGCATGGTCGACCACGAACAGCGGCGTGCCGTGCTGCTTCGCCAGCTTCTTCAACATCGATGTCGAGATCATCATCCCGTTCTCCCGCCGTTCGCGCACCCTGCCGTGACGGCGCGCACAGCATGGGCCATGCGCCCGCGAAATCAAGTCAGGGTTGCACGCCGAAGTCCGGCCCCGTGCCCGGGCGCTCCGTTTGCGCCCCCACCGGGACAAGCCCGGTGGGACGCCTCCCCGCCCGCGCCTTCGCCTCAGCCCGGTGGGACGCCAACCTCATCGTCCGCGCCTGCGCCTTCGTGTCGTCTCACTTCGGCCGGAGGAGGACGCAGGCGCCGCCGCCGGGGGCGAGGTGAACGCGGATCGTGTCGGACGCGGTCACCGTGCGGTCCGAGGCCTTCAGCGACTCGCGCTTCGTCCGGTAGTTCGCGTCGGGCCCGTCCTCGACGATCCGCGCGGCCCACGTCCCTGCGCCGAGGAACGCGCACGGGATGTCGAGGGCGCGCGCGGTCTCGTCCGTCGCCGCGCCGACCAGCCACCGGCCGTCGGCCGCCTGCCGCGCCATGACGATGTGCTCGCCGATCGCGCCCGAGAGCGTCCGGCTCTCGCGCCACGGCATCTGCTGCGCCGCGATGAACGCGAGGAGGTCGGGATACTTGCGGTAGTACTCGGGCACGTCGGGGATGATCGTGGCGCCGGAGAAGACGATCAGCGTGCGCGCGGCCTCGGCGGCGAGGGTCGAGGGCACCTCCTGCGCGTTGTCGACGCGGTCGGTCTTGCCCTGCCGCAGGTCGAACATGCCGTTGTTCATGTCCAGCGGGCCGGCCAGCATGTTGACGAAGACCGTCGTGACGAAGGTCTTCGGCACGAACACGCGCCGCGCGTCGAGCTGCGCGTGGCAGAACTCGCGGGTGACGGCGTTGGGCCACGTGCGCATCTGGCCGTAGGGGTGCACCGGGCCGTCGTGGTAGTCGACGAGCAGCCGGTTCTTCGCGCACAACTCCGTGATCATGCGCGTGCGCTCGTTTTTCTCCGCCGGCGTGCCCTTCATGAAGCCGTACTTCACGCCCGCGGCGCCCCACTCGCCGTACTGTTTCAGCGTGTCCTCGATCGGGTACTTCCGCCCGCCGACGTCGTTCAGATACAGCCAGACCCCGACGCCCTTCCCCTTCCCGTAGGCGATCAGCTTCCGCACGTCGGCCGCCTTGTCGCCCTGGGTCGGATCCGAGGCCTGCTCGAACTCGGGGCCGTACCAGTTGGCGTCCAGGACGAGATGGCGGATGCCGTTCTCCGCGGCGAAGTCGACCATGCGCAGCCACGAGGGCAGCGACATCGAGTAGATAAAGCCCGGCACCTGCGCGCCGTTGATGCGCCAGTCCCAGACCGCGACCCCCGGCCTCACCCACGAAAAGTCGCCCTCCGGAGGCGGGTTGAGCAGTTCGATCAGGTGCGAGTCGACCATCGCGCCCGGCGTCTCGCCGAAGAGGACCACGCGCCACGGCGATGCGAACCCGGGGGCGACCGCGCCCGGCGAACCGGCGACGCCGAAGGCCAGCGCCCCCTTCTTCACGAACGCCAGCGGGTCGCCCGCGCGCAGGTCGGCCTCGTGGACCGCAAGAAACGCGCGATCGCCTGCGGCCAGCGTCATCACCGGAAGCCGCTTCCCGTCGATGGCCGAGAGTTTGTCCGGCCCGAGATTATGATGCTCGCCGTTGTAGAACCACGCGGTGAAGTCGCCCGCGAAGGCGAACGTCGTCAACTCCCCCGCCGCCTTCGCCGCCGCCCCCCCCGCCGCGGCGGGCACCTCGTAGCGAAACGCGACGCCGTCGTCGTAGGCGCGCAGCACGATCCGCAGCGTGCCGAACGGCGCGCCGGGGCCTTCGAGATCGACGACGGTTTCGTCGTACCGGTCCGGCACGACCGCGCGCTTGCCCCAGACCGGCTTCCACACGTCGTCGACGCTACGGCGCGCCGTCGTCGCCGCGCGCCAGCCCGCGCCGGGCATCCGGCCCGCCGCGCCGAAGTCCAGCCCCAGCGCGGCGTTGGTCAGCAGCACCTGCCCGCGGGCGGCGATGGAATACGCGAACCCGCCGCCGGCATCCGCGGCGAGAGCGACGGTCAACCTGCCGTCGGGGCTGGTGGTCGTGATCGGTCCGGCCGCAGGCACC
>CAYODK010000107.1:0-17651 GCA_964402695.1 uncultured Verrucomicrobiota bacterium | reverse complement strand
GTGACGGAAATGGCATTGGTATAGTAGCCCGACGGCGTCGCGAAGCCCGGCTCCGCGCACATCCCGGCCAGAACGGCGCCCACGTTGGTCGCGCCGGGCGTCGGATCGGCGAAGTACCGCCAGCCCCCCGCCGCGTCGCTCCGGCCATAGCTGTGGAAGGCTGACTGCCGAGGGAACTCCTCGCCGACCGAGTCGGCGCACACGCCGGCCTGGTCGTAAAGGCCGAGGTACTCGCCGCCTTGTTCGAGCTTGAAGTTCGCATGCCACATCGGAGCGCCCAGCTCGCGGATGTTGTAGCCGGTGCACAACACGAGGAGATGCTGGCGGGCGCCGATCGTCGCGCCGTCGGGGAACATCCACCGGCGGGGATCCCCGCGGCTGTCCGTCAGGCTCCAGCCGGTCAGCGCCACGGGGGCCGCGGCGTCGTTGTACAGTTCGAGCCAGTCGGCGAAGTTCGTCTCGAACGCGCCGGCGTCCTCCTCCTCGTCGTCCTCCGCGACGGGCGGCTCGGTGCCGACGAAGTAGCGCCAGGTTTCCTCGTGGCGGACCAGCGTGTCGCCGCCGCGCACCCGGAGGTCCGCGATCATGGACAGGTCGCTGTTGCCCGCGTCCGAGTTGTGGACCTGCACGGCCAGCACGTTGGTACCCGCCACGAGCCAGTCCCGTGCGAATCCGAACCGGTTCGTCACCGGCGCGATCGCCTCCCGGCTTCCGGCCGCCGGGGTCGAGAAGGAGACGAAGGTGTTCGAGGCCCCCATGTTGGCCCGCGCGATCTCGGTGCCGTTGAGGTAGGCGATGTAGCCGTCATCCCAGTTCACGATGAACTCGAGGCCGTTGGTCATCTGCGTCGTCCCCTCCGGGACGACAAAGGCCCTGCGCATGTAGAGCGCGACGCAGACGTTGAGCATCTGGGCGCCGACATCCGTCGCGTCGTCGCCGTCCCCGAACCCGATGCCGCCCGGGCCCTCGGCCCATCCCTCGTCGAGGAACCCGGCCAGCGTCCATTCGCGGCCGCGCACCGTGGCGGCGGGCATCCAGCCGTCCGGGATGCCGCCCGACGGCTCGACGGTGCCGATGAAACGGCGCCAGGGGCCGGCGGAACTTGCGAGCGTGACGGGGCTGCCCGGCACCTCCAGCGTCAGGTTCGGGGCGGCGGCGAAGGTGAAGTTGGTGTAGCCGTGGACCTGGATCGCGAAGGTGTTGGTCCCGGCGACCAGCAGGTTCGACGCGATCCCGAGGACCCATGTCTCGTTCGTCCCCGCCTTGTGCCAGTTGAACGCCGGCTGGTCATGGTACGCGAACGTGCCCGGCGCGCCCATGTTCCGGCGAAGAACCTCCCGCCCGTTCACGTAGGCGACGAATCCGCTGTCGTAGTCCATGCCCAGGCTGACGGCGTCGCCCCCCGCCGCGGCGGGCGCGGAGACCACGAACGGCGTCCGGAGGTACAGGGTCATCGAGGGACCGTAGACCGAGGCCGACAGGTTGCCGGCGTAGTTGGTCCCGATGCCGAACGGACCCGGCGCGTTGCTCCAGGACGAGGCGTCGAATGCGCGATCCATCCAGGAAGCCCCAGCGCCCAGCCGCCAGACGCCGTTCGTGTCGAGGCGCAACAGGCGCGCCGACGGGGCGGCGCTGATCTCATTGATCCGCACGGCGGCGGACGCGGCGACCGCCAGCCCCGCGGCGGTCGCGACGATCACCGGCACCCGCGCGATCCGCATCCCCTGTGTCGCCGACCGCACCTGGCACCCTGCTTTCCTGTTGGCGGTCGAAACCGCGGGGACCGGCCGTCCCCGGGACAGCTTACTCCGGAACCGCCCCGCGTCGAGCCATGACCGGCCCCCGCAGGGGCCCGATGCCGTGCCCCCGCCGCTCCCCTCGCGCCCGCCGGCTTCCGTCACAGGCTACTTCCGCCCCCGCTCGGCGAGGCGCTGGCTGGCGGCCACGAGGGTGAAGGTGACCACCAGCAGCAGGGTCGAGAGCGCGTTGATCAGGGGCGGCGAGCCGAACTTGATCATGCTGTAGATCCGGATCGGCAGCGTCGTCGATCCGGGGCCGGCGACGAAGAACGAGATGACGAAGTCGTCGATCGACAGCGTGAAGGCCAGCAGTCCGCCCGCCGCGATGCCCGGCGCAAGAAGCGGAAGGAGGACCTTCCACGTGGTGGTCCACCACCCCGCCCCGAGATCCTGGGCCGCCTCGATGATGGAGAAGTCGAAATCCTGCAGCCGCGCGAGCACGACCATGGCCACGTAGCTGGTGCAGAAGGTCACGTGGGCCAGGAAGATCGTGAAGAGCCCGAGTTCGGCGCCGATCGCAACGAAGAACAGAAGGAGGCTGATGCCCATCAGGATCTCGGGGACGACGAGCGGCGTGTAGATGAGCGAGTAGTGCACCCTTTGCAGGCGGCTCCTGCCGTAGCGGTGCAGCGCGAAGGCGGCGGTGGTGCCGAGCACGACCGAGCCGGCCGTGGCGCCGACCGCGACGATCAGGGTGTTCTTGAGGGCGAGCCAGATGTCGCGTTGCGTGAAGAGCTTCGCGTACCAGTTCAGCGTCCACCCGTCCCACGTGCCCCCGAACCGCGAGGCGTTGAACGAGTTCACGACCAGCACGAGGATCGGCAGGTAGAAGAACAGGAGGATCGCGAGGGTCGTGTAGAGGGGGACGCGGCTGCGCTGCATCACGGGCCCCGCATGGAAAGAGGAGGGTTCACAGGCTCAGAGGTTCACAGGTTCAGAGGTTCGGGGGTTCACAGGTCTGCGGTTTCGCGTTCCGGGTTCGATGTTGGATATTGGCTGTCGGATATGGGCGATTGCTTCGATGTTCGATGTTCAGTGTTCGATGTTCGGCGTTCTCCTACCCTGCCTCCTCGATGATCGGCTGCCGTCCCTTGCGTCCCTGGAGCCCGAGCACGGCGATCATGGGCGCGAGCACGGCCAGCGTCAGGAACGTGGAGAGCGCGCTCGCGTGCGGAAGGTTGCGGTCGACGAAGGTCCGTTGGGCGATCTTGTTGCCGATCATCTCGGCATTCGGTCCGCCGACGACGTCGGGGATCACGTACGAGCCCAGCGCGGGGATGAAGACGACCAGGATGGCGGTCATGACGCCGCGCCGGATGCCGGGGAGGAACACGCTCCAGAAGGCCCTCAGCGGCGACGCCCCGAGATCGCGCGCGGCCTCGACGAGCCGGAAGTCGAACTTCTCCGCCGCGGCGTAGATCGGGAGAATCGCGAAGGGAAGGAAGGTGTAGACCATCACCAGCAGCACGGACCCGGCGTTGTAGAGCAGCGTCGCCGCGGGGTCGACGAGGTGCAGCGCGACCAGCGCCCGCTTGAGCGGCCCCTCCGGGTGCAGCAGCACCTTCCACGCGAAGATGCGGATCAGGAAGCTCGTCCAGAACGGCACGATCACGAGCAGCAGGAGCATGCGCCGCCACCGCGGCGCGGCGCGCGCGATGCAGTAGCCGGCCGGAACGGCCAGCACGATGCACAGCGCCATCGTCACGGCGCTGAGCCACAGCGTCCGCCAGATGATCGCCGGGTAGTTCGGATTCGACAGGCTCCGCATCGTGTCGAGCGTCCACCCCGCCCCGATGCCGCCGTAGGAACTGACCGGCTTGAACGCGATCGCGAAGACAATGAGGGTCGGGACGACGAACAGGACCGTCAGCCACACGAGGGATGGCAGGCTCACCAGCCACTCGACGCGGCCGACCGGCGGAGCGGCCTCCGTCCCGCTGGCGGCCCTGGAGCGCCCCTTCATGCCCGCCCCTGCGGCTCCCCGACCTTCTCCGGCGGCGTCTCCATGAGCTGCTCGTCGGCCTCGCGGTAGCGCTCGAGCATGAAGCCGTCGTCGGCGTGCCACGAAAGCCACACGTCGTCGTGCCAACGGATCGGCTTCTCGTCGAGCAGGAAGCGGTGGTGCTGGCGGTGGACCGCGATCCGGTAGTCCTGCACGCGCACCCAGTACTTGGTCGAGTGGCCGAGATAGATCACGTCCTCGACCGTGCCCTTCACGACCGTGTGCTTCCAGTCAAGCTCCGGCTTCTCGCGCCAGATGCGGAACTTCTCGGGCCGGATGCTGATGAAGACGGGCACGCCGTCGACGAGCTGCTTGTCGTTGAAGCAGACGACCGGCGGGAAGCCCTCGATCTCGAGACGGCTGTACTCGCCCTCGATGATCTCGTCCACCTCGCCCTCGAAGAAGTTCGTGTCGCCGATGAAGGCGGCGACGAAGCTGCTGCGCGGGGCCTCGTAGATCTCGGCCGGTGTGCCGATCTGCTCGATCTTGCCGTGGTCCATCACGGCGATCCGGTCGCTGAGGCTCATCGCCTCGCCCTGGTCGTGCGTGACGTAGAGGAACGTGATGCCGACCTGGTCGTGGATGAGGTCCAGCTCGATCAGCATCCGCTGCCGGAGCTTGAGGTCCAGCGCCGCCAGCGGCTCGTCGAGCAGCAGCACCTGCGGCCTGTTGATCAGCGCGCGGGCGATCGCCACGCGCTGCTTCTGGCCGCCGCTGAGCTGGTCGGGCTTCTTCCAGGCCTGGTCGGAAAGCTGGATCAGCTTCAGCATCTTCTCAACATCCTCGGCGATCTCCTTCCGGGGACGCTTCGCGATGCGCGGACCGAAGGCGATGTTGTCCCAGACGGACAGGTGCGGGAAGAGCGCATAGCTCTGGAAGATCGTGTTGACCTTGCGCTCGTTGGGCGGCAGATCGGTGATGTCCCTCCCATCGACGAAGACGCGGCCCGCATCGGGCGTCTCGAAGCCCGCCAGCATGCGGAGCAGGGTCGTCTTGCCGCAGCCGCTGGGCCCGAGAAGGGAGAAGAACTCGCCCTTCTTCACCGACAGCGACACGCCGTCCACCGCCCGGATGTCGCCGTAATGTCGTGAAACGTTCTCGAACTCGAGAAACTCGCCCAACGGGGCCTCCTGCCGCCGCCATCACGCGGCCGCGCGCGTCATTATGCGCGAAGCGCCCCGCGGCGCAAGGATAAGGGAGTTTCAAGTTCCAGGTTTCAAGTTTCAAGTTCGCTTCCGCTTTCCGTTTTCCGTCTTCCGTGGTCCTTTGCTATCCTGCCCCCATGAAGCACGCTGCCATCGCCCTCGCCGCCACCCTCCTCGCCGCCGCCGCCGCGTCCGCCGCGACGCCGCCCAACGTGCTCGTGATCCTGACCGACGACCAGCGGTGGGATGCGATGTCCATCGCCGGCCACCCCCACCTGAGGACGCCGAACATGGACCGCATCGGCCGGGAGGGCGTCCACTTCCGCAACGCCTTCTGCACGACCTCGCTCTGCTCTCCCAGTCGGGCGAGCCTGCTGAGCGGCCTCTACGCCCACGGCCACGGCGTCGTGAACAACTTTACCGACTACCCGCACGCGCTCGCCTCGTTCCCGCGGGCCCTGCAGGCCGCCGGCTACGCGACCGCCTACATCGGGAAGTGGCACATGGGCGAGGACGACGACTCCCCCCGCCCCGGCTTCGACTGGTTCGTGACGCACAAGGGGCAGGGGAAGTACTGGGACACCGAGTTCAACCTCAACGGAGCCGGAGGCCGGGTCGTCACCGGCTACTACACCCGCGTCGTCACCGACCTGGCCCTCGAATGGCTCGACCGCCCGCGCGGGGACAAGCCGTGGATGCTGATGCTCGGCCACAAGGCGCCGCACAGCTTCTACACGCCCGAGCCGCGATTCTCGAACGCCTTCGCCACCGTCGCCGTCCCCTACCCCGACACCGCCTTCCACCTCGAGGGCAAGCCCGACTGGATCCGCCAGCGCATGCCGACGTGGCACGGGATCTACGGTCCGCTCTTCGACTGGCGCAAGCAGTTCCCCGACGCGCGCCCGGAGGCGGTGAAGGACTTCGAGGCCATGACCCGCGCCTACTGGGCCACGCTGCTGTCGGTCGACGAGAGCGTCGGCCGCCTCCTCGCCGCCCTCGAGCGGCGCGGCGACCTGGACCGCACCATCGTCGTCTTCCTCGGCGACAACGGCCTCCTCAACGGCGAACATGGCATGGTCGACAAGCGCACGGCCCACGAGCCGAGCCTCCGCATCCCGCTCGTCGTTCGCTATCCGGGACTGATCCCGCCCGCACGGGCGAAGGCTGTCGACGCGCAGGTGCTGACGATCGACCTCGCGCCCAGCCTGCTCGAGCTGTGCGGCGCCCCGCCACTGCCGGGCATCCACGGGCGGTCGTGGGTGAAGCTGGTCCGGGAGGGCGACCCCGCGTGGCGCACCTCGTGGTTCTACGAGTACAACTACGAGAAGCAGTTCCCCTACACGCCCAACGTGCGCGCGCTGCGGACCGACCGCTGGAAGTACATCCGCTACCCGCACGGCGACGGGGGCCCCGACCGCCACGCGGCCGAACTCTACGACCTCGCCGCCGACCCGGAGGAACGACGCAACCTGGCCGGCGACCCCGCCCACGCCGCGACCGTCGCCGCGTTGCGCGCCGAGTTGGAGCAACGCATGCGCGAGTCCGGCCTTGACCCCGCGAAGGACCCGATGCCGGTCGACGAGGGCATCGGCACCGCCCTGCCGGACGCAAAGATCCGGTAGCGCGCCCCGCACGCCAAGGGGCGGGGCGAAGCCCGAGGTCCGATGTCCGACGTCCGAGGAGGGAACAGGATTCTATGAAGCCGGTGCTTCGGACGGTGGTCATGGCGTGAGCGGTCGCCACGGCGGCCGGCGCGTCGCCGCGGGAGATCGACGTCGGCGCGCTCCGGCGCCACCTCGTCGCGATGGGTGGACTGACAAGCAACGTGCTGTCCGAAGCCGACTCGGCCCCCGCCTCCCCGGAGCGGCTCGCGGCCGCCGTCCGCGGCGCGGCGACCTTGATGGCCTCGGCGAGGAAGCCCTCCGCGCCTATGCGAACGACCTGCGCGGCCCCATCGCCCGCCATGCCCGTGCCGTCCTCGCCGCCGGCGGCACCCCGTAAGGCCACCAAGACGGGATGACAGGATTCACGGGATGTCGCCGCCGGATCCCGTCCGCCCGCTTCCAACCCCTGGAAACCCATCGAACGCCGGCGTCCAGGGACCGGAATCAAGGGGCCGTGCGGGGACGGAAATCGCGGAGCTGGAGTTGGAGGCTGCTGCGGCCGTTCCACGTGTTGCGGCGGAGTTCGAAGGCGATGTCGAGCGGGCCGTCGGGGCGGCCGCGGGACGCGAGGTTGAAGCCGACGGCCTGTGCGACGGCCGGACCCTGCCGGACTCGCATGCGGACATGCTTCTCCTTCATGACCTGCCAATCCTCGACCTCGACGTCGCGGGCGGCCCACACGGGCGCAGGATTCCCCTGGCCGCAGGGGCGCGCCAGCTCGATGCACTCGAGGAGGGATTCATCCGCTTCGTCGAGGGACAGCCACGCATCCACCGGCTGCACGGGCGGCGGAATGCGGCCGTTGACGCGCGTCGCGACGACCTCGTTGAACCTCGCGCGGAACTCGTCCACCCTCTTCGCCTCAATGTCGAGGCCGGCCGCCATCGCGTGACCGCCGCAGCGCCCGAGCAGGGTCGAGCACTCCCTCAGGGCCGCGGCGAGATCGACCGATTCGATGCCGCGGCACGAGCCCCGGCCGCCGCCCTCGCCGTTGAGCGCGATCACGACCGCCGGACGGTGGTAGCGCGCGACGAGGCGCGAGGCGACGATGCCGATCACGCCGGGATGCCAGTCGGGATCGGCCACGACGAGGGCGAAGTCACGGGCGGGATCGTACTGCGCATCGATCCGCTCCATCGCGGCGGCGACGATCGCCTGCTCGAGTTCCTGCCGCTCGCGGTTGGCGCGATCGAGGTCGCGCGCAATGGACGCCGCCCGGCCGGCATCGGCCGCCAGAAGGAGGTTCAGCGCGGCCTCCGCCGTGCCCAACCGCCCCGCCGCGTTGAGTCGCGGGGCGAGCAGGAAGCCGATGTGCCATGCATCGGGGTCCTCCTTGAGCCCGGCGACCTGCATGAGCGCGCGGATGCCGATCGACGGCGCGCGGCGGATCACGTCGAGGCCATGGCGCACGAGGACGCGGTTCTCGCCCGTCAGGGCGACGCAGTCGGCCACCGTTCCGAGCGCGACGAGATCGAGCAGGTCGCGAAGGTCCACCGCATCCGCCCCGGCCCGGCCGGCCTCCCGGGCGAGTTTGAGGACGGCATGGGCGAGCTTGAACGCGACGCCGACTCCGGCCAGGTCGCTCCAGACCCGCCCGGGCGGCGCGAGACGGGGATTGACCACGGCGACCGCCGGGGCGGGCGCGCAGGAGGACTGGTGGTGGTCGGTGATGACCACCTCGACGCCCTTCTCCCGGGCTCGCTCGACGGCGTCCGCCGAATTGGTGCCGCAGTCGACGGTCACGATCAGGGAGGGCCGGTGAAGATCGATGCAGCGCTCGACGGTGTCCGGCGTCAGCCCGTAGCCATCCTCGAGCCGGTGCGGCAGAAACGGCTCGACGGAGGCGCCAAGCGCGCGCAGGGCGCGGACGACCAACGCGGTGGCCGAGACGCCGTCCACGTCGTAGTCCCCATAGACCGCGATGCGCCGACCCGTGTCGACGGCGGCCCACACGGCGGAAGCGGCGGCCGCCATGCCGGGCAGCTCCGCGGGGTCCGACAGCGACTTGAGCCGGGGCTGGAGGAAGGCATCCGCCGCCTCCCGGTCCGCCACCCCGCGCGAGGCGAGCAGGCGCGCGAACGGAAGGGGGACGGAAAGATCGCCCGCCAGACGGACGGCGGCGGTCTCTTCGACCGCCGCTGTCCGCCAGACCTTCATCGGGGCGCCGGTCAGGCCGTGGCCTTCGCCGGCTTGCCGTTCCGGCCCGGCTTCGGGGCCGGGGCGGCGACCGGCCGGTTGCCGCCGTGCCAGAGCAGCATGATCGGCGTGGCGATGAAGACCGACGAGTAGGTCCCGACGACCAGGCCGATCAGCAGGAGGAGGGCGAAGTCGTCGATGGCCCCGCCGCCGAACAGGAAGAGAGCCAGGGCGCTCAGGATCGTCGTCCCGGCCGTGAGCAGGGTCCGGCTCAGCGTCTGGTTGATCGCGAGGTTGGCGACCTCGAAGTAGGACTTGCCGCGCCAGAGCTTGAGGCCTTCGCGGATCCGGTCGAAGACGACGATCGTGTCGTTGACCGAGTAGCCGACGATTGTCAGCACGACCGCGATCATCGGGGCGCTGAGCTGCCGACCGAGCAGGCAGAAGAGGCCGACCGAGAGCAGGGCGTCGTGGAGCAGCGCGACCATGGCGCCGATGGCGAAGCCGAACTCGAACCGGATGGAGATGTAGATCACCATGCCGACGAGCGACCACAGAAGCGCGTACAAACCCTTGGTCTTGAGTTCCTTGCCGATCTGGGCGCCGATCTCCTCCTTCTGGACGACCTTGAACCCGGCGTCGGCGAACTTCGACCCGAGAACCTGCTCGGCCTTCTCGCCGTCCTCGAACCGGACCTGGACGGACAGGCGCTTGGTGCCCGCGCCCGCCTCCTGATACTGGATCATCGGGTCGCCCTGCACGCCGGCCTCGGCGAGCGCGGCGCGGATCCGGCCGTCGTCGACCTTCTGCCCGTACTCGACCGCCAGCGACGTGCCGCCGACGAAATCGACGCCGAAATTCTTCTCCCCCTTCATAACGAAGACGGTCCAGGATCCGGCGATGACGATCAGCGACGCGGCGATCGCGATCTTGCGGCCACCGACGAAATTGAAATTGGTCGGCTTGATCCACTCGAGCATCTTCAGCGTCTTGAGCTGCCCGCGCGAGGCCAGCAGGTTGAACGCCATCCGCGTCACGACGATCGCGGTGTACATGCTGACCAGGATGCCGGCGGTCAGCGTGATCGCGTAGCCGCGGATCGGGCCCGAGCCCTGCCAGAACATGATCACGGCGGCCAGCACGGTCGTCAGGTTCGAGTCGATGATGGTGACGAAGGCCCGGTCGTAGCCGGCCTCGATCGCGGGCACGAGGTGCTTGCCCGCCTTGAGTTCCTCGCGCATGCGCTCGTAGATCAGCACGTTGGCGTCCACCGCCATGCCGAACATCAGCGCGATGCCCGCGATGCCGGGCAGCGTCAGCGTCGGGAGTTCCGGGGTGCCGCCCGCGCGCGCGATGACGCCCATGATGCCCGCCACCACGATCATGCCGAGCGGCAGCAGGACGGCGTTGAGCAGCAGCGCGATGTTGGCGACGATGCCGGGGACGAGGTAGTAGAGAAGCATGAACGCCGCCACGGCGCCCATGCCGATCAGGGCCGCGTTCCGGCCCGAGGTGACGGAGGCCTTGCCGAGGGTGGGGTCGACCGAGCTCTCCTGGACGATCCTCATCGGGGCCAGCAGGGCGCCCGTCTTCAGCACGTTGACGAGCTGCTTGACCTCGCGGAGGTCCATCCCGCGCCCGCTGATCTCGCAGGTGCGGATGGTGGTGTCGTGCGGGAAGCGGTCCGTGATCTCGGGCGCGGACCGCAGCACGCCGTCGAGGATGATCGCCAGGCGGCGGCCGTCATCGTTGCCGCGGTTCATCTCGCCGTTCGGGCGGTAGCGCCGGATGATCTCGGTGAACTGGCGGGCGCCCTGCTTGGTGAACTTGAGCTCCACCACCGGCCGGTTCATCTGGTCGAAGTCGATGCGGGCCTCGTCGACCGCCTTGCCGTGGAGCATGACCGCGCGCTCGACGTACACCGGCCGCCACACGATGCGCTTGACCTCGCCCTCCTCGTCGCGCTGGAGCATGAACTCCGCGCCTTCCCGGGGGGCGAAGCGGCGGATCTCCGCCCAGTAGGCCGAGTCCATCTCCTCGTCCGGCACGGCCGCACGGTCGCGCACGTAGTGGAACTCGGCGCCGCTGCCCTCGGCGGAGAAGCCGCGGGGGGCCTTTTCGCCCTCGGCCAGCTTCCGGATCCAGTCGTCGTTGTCCTTGTGCACGAGGCGGAATTCGAGGAAGGCGACGCTCTGGATGGACTTGCGGGCGTCGTCGCGCTTCTTCGCGTCGATGCCGGGCATCTGCACGACGATCCGGTCGTCCATCTGCGGGTAGATCTGCGGTTCGGCGATGCCGAGCCCGTCGATGCGGTTGCGGATCGCCTCGAGCGCGACGTCGCGGGAGGTGACGACCTCCTTCGCGACCGTGGCCGCCACCTGCTCGTCCGTCAGGTCGGGGCTGCGCTCGCGGATGCGCTTGCCCAGCTCGTCGCGGTCGACCTCGACGGTGAACGAGGTCCCGCCCTGCAGGTCGAGGCCGAACTTGACCTTGCCGGGGCGGACCACCCGCCCCTTGTCGTCCCGCTTGTCGAACGGCGGGTTGACCACCACGATCGATGCGATCACGGCGCCCGCCAGAATGAGCCAATGCCACCAGGAATTCTTCTGCATGTGCGTCCTCGTTCGCTGACCGGTCCTCGCCGCCGCGGGTCCTCCGCGCTATTTCGCGGGCTCCTCCACCGGCGCGTCGTCCTTGCCCAGTACCTGCGAGATCGCGCCCCGCACGATCTCGACCTTGACATTGTCGGCGATGCGGACGATCGCCGTCTTGTCCTTGACGTTCGTCACGATGCCCATGAACCCGCCGCCGAAGACGACGCGGTCGCCGCTCTTGACGGCGTCGAGCATCGCGCGGCGCTCCTTCTCGCGCCGCTGCTGCGGGCGGATGATGAGGAAGTAGAACATCGCCAGCATGAGCACCAGCATCATCGGCATCATCAGCGGCGACTGCTGCTGTTCGGCCCCCGCGGGGCCGGCCATCGCCAGGATCGTCATCGCGTTCATTCGTTCCCGTCTCCTTCCGCCTTCAACACCGCATGCTCGTCCGTCGGATCCCGGTAGGTCTCGCCCACCCTCCGCCGGAACGCCTCGAACGAGCCCGTCTCCAGGCTCGCCCGCAACTCCCGCATGAACTCCGCGTACCGGTGCAGGTTGTGCATCGACAGCAACCGCACCCCCAGGATCTCGCCCACGTTCAGCAGGTGCCGCACGTAGGCCCGGCTGAACGTCCGGCACGCCGGGCACCGGCACCCTTCCTCGATCGGACGCGGATCGCGCTCGTAGACCGCCGCCTTCACCGGGTAGCGGCCGGCCGCGGTGAACGCGCTGCCGTGCCGCGCGAGCCGCGTCGGGATCACGCAGTCGAAGAGGTCCACCCCCCTCGCCACGAGCTCCACGATCTGCGGGATCAGCCCGACGCCCATCGCGTAGCGCGGCCGCTCCGCCGGCAGATGCCCGACCGTGTCCTCGATCCCCTGGAGGATCAGGGTGTCGGGCTCGCCGACGCTGACGCCGCCGATCGCGTAGCCGTCGAATCCCATCCCCGTCAGGGCCTGCGCGCACCGCGCCCGGAGGTCCGCGTGCGTGCTGCCCTGGACGATGCCGAACACCAGCCCCCCGTCGACGCGGGGCTGGCGGACACAACGAGCCGCCCACTGTACCGTCCGGTCGACGGCCTGACAAGCGGTTTCCCGGTCGCAGGGATAGGGCGGGCACTCGTCCAGGACCATCGCGATGTCCGACCCGAGCCGGCGCTGGATCGCCATCGCGATCTCGGGGTTCAGCCGCGCCCAGGTCCCGTCGTAGGGCGACTGGAACTCCACCCCGTCATCGGAGAGCTTCCGGAGCTTGGAAAGGCTGAAGACCTGGTAGCCGCCGCTGTCGGTCAGGATCGTCCGGTTCCACCCCATGAACCGGTGCAGCCCGCCGAGGGCCTCGATGGTCTCGTCGCCCGGCCGGCGGTGGAGGTGGTAGGTGTTGCCGAGGATGACGTCGAAGCCGAGCGACTCCATCTCGTCGGGGGACATCGCCTTGACCGTCCCCTGCGTCCCGACGGGCATGAACGCGGGCGTCTCCACGACGCCGTGCGCCGTGTGAAGCCGCCCCCGCCGCGCCGGCCCCACCGGATCGCGCGCCAGCACCTCGAATGTCCCGGGATTCGCCATGGCCGGATTGAAAACGAGCGGCGACGATACCGCGCGCCCGCTTCGGACGCGAGCCCAAAGGCCCACGCCCGATACGGGAAGCACGAAGCACCAAGCACCAAGCTCGAAACAAGCACGAAATCCGGGCCAAGCGCCAAGCATGAAGCAGGTACGGAACTCCGGATTCGCCTATGGAGCCCTGGAGTTCGGTGCTTCCCGCCCGTTTCGTGCTTCGTGCTTGTTTCGTGCTTCGTGGTTAGGATTTCGTGCATCCGCCGGCCGGCTCTCCGGCCGGCGGATGCTCTCGCGCGCCCTCGGCCTCGACGATCGGCCAGGACGCCCGCAGGGGGTCGCGATAGGGGCCGATGCGATCGAACGGGATGGGTTCGAAGCCGATCTTCTTCGCGGGCGAGCGCCAGCCGGGGCGATAGTCGTCACCCGCGGGGTCCTTGAACCGGGGATCGGCCACAATGGAGTTCGAGTCGAACCCCAGCGCCTTCCACGCCTCCCATTCATCCACCCCGGCGCGCTGGAAGCCGGTCCGGATCGGCAGGCCGTGGTGCCAGACGAGGTTCGAGTCCGACCGGTACGCATGCAGCGGGAGGCTGCGGAACCTGAAAAGCGCCGTGTTCGTGCCGCTCCAGGCGACGATGTTCCGCATGAACTCGTTGCCGGTCATGATCGTCCCGTCGGGCTGCACGGCGTTTGTCGGATGAACGTCCATGTTCCGCATGCCGCGCCACGCGGGGGATGCCGCGACGGACTCGTAGCCCCTCACCATCGAGCCGAGGTGGTTCGTCCAGTAGCGGTGCTTCGGCGTCCAGCCGTTGTACTCGACCATCGCCAGGCCGCAGTCGACGAGGATGTTGTTGACGATGCGCGTATCGCGGCCGTTGTGCAGGTGGATCGCCGCGCGCGGGCAGCGGGCGACGATGTTCCCGATGATGTCGACGCCCCCGGCGTTGTCGTCCTCGTAGATGCCCCACGCGTAGTACGGCGAGACCCAGCGGCCGTTCTCCTCGCCGTAGCCGAGGATGTCGTGGATGAAGTTGTGCCGCAGCACCGTGCCGCGCGAGGAGATCCAGTCGCGCCCGCCGGTGTAGGTTCCGCCGGTGTCGGACGTTTCGAGGTTCATGTGCCGGATGTGATTGAACTCGATCACGAGGTTGTTGCCGGAGAACTGGATCCCCATGCGGGGTCCGTCGTGGATCAGGTTGTGCGCCGCACGGTTGCCGACGCCCTGGAGCCCGATCCCGACGCCCTGCCCATGGTAGTTCCCCACGTGGTGGATGTAGCAATTCACCACCGAGTTCGCCGCCGGGGTCAGCGTCACGCGATCGCCGCCGGACACGTGGACGCCGTGGCTTCCGGTGTGGTGGATGTCGCAGCCGAAGACCGCGTTCGAAAACCCCCCGGCGATGGAGACGCCGCTGCCGTTGTAGTCGCCGACGGTCCGGACCTCGCTGGCGGCCAGGACGCAGTTCGTCGTCTCCCGCATCACGACCGCCGTGCCTTCGCAGCACTCGAGGACGAGCCGCTCCATCCGGATCGACGAGGCGCCGGGCGCGAGTTCAACCAGCGTTCGCAGGGCCGGCGCATGGACCGGCCGTCCGCGCAACGGCTCGGGCGGCAGAAACCGCAGCACCGAGTTCGTGACGTCGAGCCACCACTCGCCGGGGGCGTCGAGATCCTCGCGCATGCCTTGGACGAAGTAGCGGTCCCCCGGGCGGACCGGGTAGGAGCAATCGGCCTTCAATGTGACGGTGCGCGACGCGGCGTCGACGGCGGCGATGCGGACGATGTTGTTCCACCAGTTGTAGCGCGGAAAGACCCAGACCTCGCCATCCGCCGGCGCCGACCACGGGCGCGCGTCGGCCTCCTTCATGCGGAAGGTCCGCCGGCTTTCCTCCGGGATGTCCTTGTACATCGGGATGCGTTCGCCGTCGGCATAGGCCCAGCCGCCGCCGTAGGGATTCGACGGGTCGAAGTCCGGGTGGCGCGCGAGGGGCATGCGGCGACCATCGAAGACAAGCTGGCGGAACCGCGCGCCCCTGAGGCCGGCGGCGGCAAGGTCGGCCTCCAGCACGCCCCCGGCCCGCTCGACAAAGTTCGTCACGGGACGTCCGCCCGTCAGGATCGTACGGCCGCCGCCGGCGCCGCGGATCGTCAGCGGCGCGGACGGCGTCCCGGAATCCGCCGGGCCGAGGGTCAGCGTGGCGGGGAGCGCGAACGTGCCCGGACCGACGAGGATCGTGACGGCGCCCGGCGTCCCGGAGGCGCGCAGGGCGCGCGCTGCATCGCGGGCGCGGGCCAGCGTCGCGACGGGGCCGTCGGTCCGCCCGGCATCGGGCCGGGCCGACGCGCCGGACCACGCATCGTTCCCATCGACCGCGACATGGATCTCCGCCGCGCCCGCCGCGACCGCCCACGCCGCCACCACCGCCGCGCCACCCCCGTGCCGTATCCTCATGCCGGTTTCCTCCGCGAGAGGCGGATCATGAGGGCCGGCCGGCCGGCGGTCAACGCAGGGTGTTCACGATGCGCTTCATTCCTGCCGGGGCCGATGCTCCTGGCCACGGACTCCGGCTTCCGTCTCCACCGTCGCAGCGGCCGCCAGACCATCCCATCCCCGATGCCATGCCCGGGGCTTCGGGGTTATTGTGACGGCCGTCGCATATTCCAGCCCCCCGTGGCGTATTGATTTCCCCGCTGTCATTTGACCGGCCGGGAACCTTTGATATAGTGTGCCATCCGCCCCGGACGGCGCGGCGGGCAACACCTATGGCTTCGGTCTCTGTACGGATTCGGAAAGGGCTGGATCTTCCGTTCTCCGGCGCCCCGGCGCCGGATGTTGCGGAAGCGCCGGCGACACCCACGGTGGCCCTGCAGCCGGCGGAGTTCGACGGCGTCAAACCACGGCTTCTGGTGAAGGAGGGCGACCGCGTCCGGCGCGGCACCGCGCTCTTCCTCGACAAGCGCAACGAGGCGCTCCGGTTCTGTTCACCGGCCGCCGGGACGGTGGAATCGATCGTCTACGGTCCGCGCCGGTCGATCGAATCGGTCGCCGTGGAGGTCGGCGGCGCGGACGAGGCCGAGCCCTTCGAGCGCCATACGCCCGCCCAGATCGCCGCGCTGCCTCGCGCAAAGGCTCTGGAGGCCCTCCAGGCGAGCGGCCTGCTGGCATTGATCCGGCAGCGGCCCTACTCCGGCATGGCCGATCCGTCGGCGACGCCGAAGGCGGTCTTCGTCAACGCGATGGCGGTCGCGCCGTTCCGCGCGGACGCCGGCGTGGTGGTGCGCGGCGATGAGGCGGCCTTCCAGGCGGGCCTCGACGTCCTCGCCCGCCTGACGCCGGGCAGGGTCCACCTGGTGCTTCCGGACCGCGGCGACCTCTCCCCCGCGCTGGCGGGGGCCCGCGGGGTCGAGATCCACCGCTTCTCCGGCCCCCACCCCTCGGGCAACACGAGCGTCCACATCCACCACGTCGACCCGATCCGGCCCGGGGACATCGTCTGGACGGTCCGGGCGGCGGACGTCCCCCTGATCGGACGCCTCTTCCTGACCGGCGAGTTCCCGTCGCACCGCGTGATCGCGCTCGGCGGACCGGGCGTCGCGCCCGGCGCGGCACGGCACTACCGCGTGCGCATCGGCGCCGCGCTGGGCCCGCTGCTGGCCGGCCGCACGGCGGGCGACGACCTGCGCGTGGTCGCCGGCGACGCGCTGGGCGGAACCGCCATCCCGGCGGGAGGCCACCTGCCGGCGCTCGAGTCGTCGCTGACGGTGCTCCCCGAGGGCCGGGAGCGGCACCTGCTGTCGTGGGCCAACCCGTTCACGTCGGCCTTCAGCGCATCCAGGCTCTACCTGTCGTCGTGGTTCGGCGGGCGGAAGGCCTGGCCGATGAACACCAACGTCGGCGGCGGACACCGCGCGATGGTGGTGACGGGGCTCTACGACCGCTACCTGCCGATGCGGATCCTGACGGACTTCCTCGTCCGCGCCGTGCTGGCCAGGGACTGGGAGGAGGCCGTCAAGCTGGGCCTCCTCGAACTGGACCCGGAGGACCTGGCGTTGCCGGCCTACGTCTGTCCGTCGAAGGTCGACCTCGTCGGCATCCTGCGCACCGGCCTCGCCGAGGCCCGGGCCGAGGGCATCTGACATGCACCCGCTCCTGAAGGCCATCCAGAAGAGCAAGCCGAAGTACGAGGAAGGCGGCCCGCTGCACAAGCTTTGGCCCGTCTACGAGGCCGGCGAGACGTTCCTCTTCACGCCGGACACCGTGACCTCCGGCGCCCCGCACGTCCGCGACCCGCTGGACATCAAGCGCTACATGATCACGGTCCTGTACGCGATGATCCCGTGCATCCTGTTCGGCATGTACAACGCCGGCTGGCAGCTCAACCACGCCACCGTCGGGGCCGACACCGGGTTCTGGAACAACCTCTGGCAGGGCGCGCTGCGGGTGATGCCGATCATCCTCACCTCCTACGCGGTCGGCGGCTTCTGGGAGGTCCTGTTCGCCTCGGTGCGCAAGCACGAGATCAACGAGGGCTTCCTGCTGACCGGCATCCTCTTCCCGCTGACGCTCCCGCCGACGATCCCGCTCTGGCAGGTCGCGCTGGGCATCTCGTTCGGCGTCGTGATCGGCAAGGAGATCTTCGGCGGCGTGGGCTAAAACGTCATGAACCCCCCCGTGACGCCCCCATCATACCACACCTACGCCACCCCCGGCAAGATAGCGGCCGAAAAGGAATGTAACCCGAC
>CAYODK010000106.1:0-17698 GCA_964402695.1 uncultured Verrucomicrobiota bacterium | reverse complement strand
CCCCGCCGGAGGGGGCAACCGGGCTTGTTTGTTTCCTTTGTTGAACCTTTTCTGGGGGCGGGGGCCGGCCGCGCCGCCGCGGCGGCGATGGTTCGATGGGGGGACCCATCAGGCCGGCGGGGCGAGGCTCTCGCCGGGGACGAAGGTGCACATGACGTGGGAGGATCGGACCGATGCGGTGTCCGATGCGGCCAGGCGGACGACCCGGTCGACGAGCTTCTTGATCAGCGTCTGGGGATTGACGTGGTAATGCGCGATGGAGGGGACGAGCGTTTGGAGAATCGGGTCCTCGAACATGTGTACCAGCGAGAGATCGCGGCCGATCCGGACGCCGCGACGGCCGAGGTGGGTCGCGACGGTGGCCAGCGCGGGGGACGTGACTGTGAGAAGGGCAGTGGGCGGCGCGGCTCGGTCGAGCAGGCGGTCGAGAGCCCGGCAGATGCCCGGCACGGTCCCGTCGTGTTCGGCCGCGGCCGCGGCCTCGGCCTCGCCGAACTGCCTGCGGAGGCAGCCGGTGAGCGCGTCGAGAATCACCCGGTGTCCGGCCAGTTCCCGGGCGGGGCGGAAGAGCAGGATGCGCCGGTGCCCCAGCGCGATCAGGCGCAGCGCGGCGTGCACGGTCGCCGCCGCCAGGTCCTCGGACACGCAGGGCAAGGGGATCCCGGGATAGGTGTATCCGAGCACGACGGCGCGCACCCCGCTCGCCGCGAACCAGGTCTGCATCGGGCGGGTCGAGTGGTGCAGGATCCAGGTCGCGTCCGGGTGTGTCTCCCGCAGCCGGCCAAGGGCGGTGTCGGGGTGCTCCGTTGCGAAGGCGGCGCTGGTTTCGGCCTGGACCGCGAATCCCGCGTCGTGCAGGTGCTCCCGCAGCAGGTCGAGCTGGACGAGCGTCGCCGCGTGAAGGGACTCCAGACGCTCGGGCGTCAGGAAGACCGCGTGACGGTGGCCGGCCCCCCCGCGCGCCGGCCGCCGCCGGACGAGTGCGCGCGGCCGTCCGCGATGGCCCGCCTCGATCCAACCTTCCCGCTCGAGCTGGGCCAGCGCCGTGCGCAGCGTGTTGCGGGCGATGCGCAGGGCGGCGCAGAGAGAACGTTCCGGCGGAAGACGGTCGCGCCATTCCCCGGCGCGGATCCGCCGCTTCAGGATCTCGACCGCCTGGGCGGCCAGGCTCACTCGCTGAGGCACGCCGTCCGGTGTCACTCCGCCACCTCGTGGAACGGGGACGCGGGGAGGCCCGCGCCGTTGACCAGGTTTGCCGGCGGGTTCGGCGCCCAGGCGTAGCGCACGGCCCGCGGCTCCGCCACGCGGTCATTCGACGCCACGAGATCCGTTCCGTCAACGACCGCGTGCGCCGGGAGCCAGCGACCGTCCGCCCCGGCGATCTCGACCGGCGATGGTGGCCGGCCGTCCGCGGTCGCCAGCCCGTCGCCGAAGGCAAACCGCACGCGCAACGCCCGGCCCTCGCGAACCACGTCCCGCGCCAGCGGGCCGGAGCCCGGGGGATCGCGGCCGTATACCGCGCCCATCGCGATCCGCGCCAACCGGTCCGCGACCGGCTTCTTGGTTCGCGGGTGGACGTCCGTCGGATGCCCGAGGTCGAGGGTTGTCACCAGCCCCACGCCCGGCGTCTCGACCGCCACGCGCCGCTGCACGTCGCGGTACATCTCCCACGGCCGGTTCAGCCCCGGCAACTGGACCATCAGGAAGGGCGTCGCCTCGCCCCGCCGCCGCCGCCAGTCGGCCAGGAGCGCGTCGAGCCCGGCGCGGACCGCGTCGGCGGGGACGGGCGTGACGTTGTCGGCGAGCGTCGCGTTGGACTCGCCCTGGTACCAGAGGACGCCCCGGATCGGGAGCGGATCGAGCGGCCCGATCGCGCCGCGGTGGATGAAACCGGGCTCGAACGGATGGCCCGGCCGCGGGGGAGCGGGGGCACGGAACCACGCGCCGAGGTTGTCCCGGGCGCGGACGCGCGGGAAATCCCCGACCGCGGGGCAGTCCATCCAGTCGGTGCCGGGCGCGACGATGGCCCGCTGGGCCGGATGCGCGCGCAGTCCGTCGAGGCTCGTGAAGGCCTCGATGCCGGCGCCGCCGACCGCGACCTGGATGATCCCGACGGGAACGCCGAGTTCGCCTCGGAGCCGCCGTCCGAACCACCAGCCGACCGCCGAGAACGAGGCGGCGGTCTCCGGCGTGTCGCGGGTCCACGTGCCCGAGAAGAACCGCTCCGGCGTGCAGTCGGCGTAGATGTTCGTCGGCCACGCGCCGCGCGACGTCGCCGCCCGCCCGGTCCGGCGGAGCAGCCGCAGCAGCGGATCCCCGGCGTCGCGCGCGGCCTCGGGGCCGCCGTCGGCCTTCGCCAGCGGCCACTCCATGTTCGACTGGCCCGCCGCCAGCCAGACGTCGCCCACGAGGACATCGGAGAACTCCGCCGCGAGATTCCCGGCCGCGGTCACCCGCACGGTCCGCGGGGCGTCGGAGGCCTTCATGGCCGGGAGCTCGACCCGCCACGTCCCGCCGGTTCCGGCCGCGCCCGAAGCCCGGGCGCTTCCGAACGACACCTCGATCCGCGTGTCCGGCGCGGCGCGTCCCCACACCGGGATCGCGCGGTCGCGCTGGAGGACCATGTGATCCGCGAAGACCCACGGCAGCGACACGCCGCCCGCGACCGCCGGGGCGGCGAGCGCCACGGCCCCGGTTCCCGCCAGGGCCGCCGCAAGGCGCCGGGCTCGTCCGGGCCGGGGCATCACGGCCTCCGCGGCGGCGCGCCGGCGGCGCGCGCGTCGAGTTCCTTCAGTGTGAAGCGCATGCTGCGGATGTAGGGGGCCTGGCCGACGTCCCACGTGCCGTAGGTGGTGACGACGACGGTGCCGTCGGGGAGGACCTCGACACCGGGGTAGGTCGTGTCCCACCCCTTCCGGTTGTCGAGGAGGCGCACGTAATATTGGCCCGGCGAGCCCGAGGCGAGGTCGTCCCACGTCCCGATCCACGCGACGCAATCGCCCTCGAACGGGCTGCCGATGCCGGCCTTGTCGACGTCCTCGTTCGCCCCGAAGCCCTTCCCCTTCGCCGCGGGCGTGAAGGCGCGGAAGACGCAGACGATGCGGCCGTCGGGCGTGGCCTTGAGCGTGTGGCGGTCGCCGGTGCGCGACAGGGGCATCTCGACCGGCTTCGACCAGGTCGCGCCCTCGTCGTCGGAGAAGAGGATGTGGCTGCCCTTGCGCCGCGCGTTCTCGCGCAGCAGCACCGCGAGCCGCTTCCCGTCGGGCGAGCGGAGGCAGCCGGGTTCGCAGAGGTTGACCTCGCTTCCGTTCCAGATGCCCGACGGCTTCGTCCACGTCAGGCCGCCGTCGTCGGAGACCGTCGTGTAGAGCGTGAAGCCCATGCCCTTCACCGGTTTCTCCGTGAAGAAGCGGCCGTCGTCATGGAACATCGCGAGGTAGCGGCCCGGCGTCTTCAGCGCCTCGACGAACCCCATGACCACGATGCCTCCCCAGTCGCCGGCGGGCTGCAGTTCGGTCCACGTCGCGCCGTCGTCCGCGCTCGACGCTAGGCGCGCGGGGTACAGGCCGGACCACACGATCAGACGCTTCGCCCCCTTCGCGTCGACGACGCGATGGATCGTCGGCACCTCGCGGCTGGTCGCCCACGACGCGGGCACGGGCAGGCGTTCGCTCCACGTGCGGCCGCCGTCGGCGCTGCGCTTCATCACGATGGCCCCCCGGCCGTGGCCCTTGGGGTAGACCGCGAGGATCGTCCTCCCGTCCTCGAGCAGGACGGTCGTCACGTGGCCGAGGTACTGGCCTTCCTCGCGGTCAACGACGACCTGCCGGTCCGCCTCGCCCGCAAGGTCGACCGTCTTCAGACCCAGGTCCAGCGGCTCCGCCCCCGCGCCCGCCGCCGCCATCGCCACCGCCAGCATCATCATTGGCCGCATGCTGCATCCTCCGATCGACGGCCGGGACCACCGGTCCCGGCTACAGCGATCCGCTTCTCCGTGCCGTCGACCTGCCGCCCCCGTGAAATTCGCGGCAGGGCCCGGCCGATCCAGCCCCTCGCACCCTCTCCATTTCCGTCTTCCGTTTTCCGTCTTCCGTCAACTGCCCTTGATCCACTCGAAGAACCCGAGCGCCTCGAGATCCTTGCGGAGCTGCCGGCGCTGCGCGGCGGACGGGTTGCCGTTCGGCGCGCGCGCCGGGCCGACGTCGACGCCGAGCATGCCCATGACCGCCTTCGCGGCGCCCATGTAGCCGAGCGAGGCCAGCGTGCGGATCAGCCGCACCGACTTCCACTGCTCCTCGCGCGCCGCGGCAAGGTTGCCGGCCTCGAACGCGCGGATCAGGCGCAGGTAGACCGGGGCGGCGAAGTTGTAGCTGCTGCCCACGGCGCCGCGCGCACCGAGCGCGAGGCCCGCCAGCAGGTGTTCGTCGACGCCGAACAGGATGTCCCACCGGCCGCCGTCCGCCCGCATGCACTCCTGCATCTGCATCAGGTCCGCGCAGGTGTACTTGATGCCGGCCAGCGTCGGCAGGCGGCGCCGCGCCTCGGCGAGGAATGCGGGGACCGGCAGGCTGACGCCGGTCATCGACGGGATGTCGTAGTAGTAGAACGGCGTCCGCGGCGCCGCGCGGACGACGGGCTCGAAGCACTCGACGAGGCGGGTCACGTTACCCGGCTTGAAGTACGACGGCGCGAGCGCCGAGATCGCGGCCGCCCCGAGCCGCTCCGCCTGCGCGGCGAGCGTCGCCGCGTCGGCCATGCTGTTGTGCCCGACGTGCACGATCAGCGGCATCGCGCCGCCCTTCAGCACGGCGGCCCAGCGTTCCGCCAGCGCGAGGCGCTCGGGCACGGTCAGCGAGGCGCTCTCGCCCGTCGACCCGCCGACGAACACGCCCGCGATGCCGTTCCGCGCCAGGTGCTCCGCCTGCCGCTCGACCGCCTTCAGATTGAGCGATCCGTCCGCCTTGAACGGCGTGTGCGCCGCCGCCACCAGCCCCGTGAACGATATCCTCTTCTTCATGCGTTCTCCTGATTGCCTCGCCGACCCCAACTTGAAACTTGAGACATGGAACTTGAAACTCCCCATCCCCTACTCAAGCAACCTCATGCCGTACCACAGCATCCTCGGAAGATGGAAGAACCCCTTCCAGTGGTTGCCCTTCAGCGGAACGGAGACGCGGCCGTCGCGGTGGAGGTAGCCGTACCACTCGCCGTGCTCCGGGTCGGGGAAGTGCTCGAAGGCCCAGTCGTGGACCTGCCGGTGCCAGGCGGCGTACTTCGCGTCGCCGGTCATGCGCCACGCGAGCAGGGTCGCGATGACCGCCTCGTTGTGGGGCCACCAGAACTTCATGTCGTGCCAGTACTCCTGCACCGGTCCGCCGTGGACGTCGCGGAAGTAGAACAGCCCGCCATGCTCCGGGTCCCAGCCGCGGCGCCAGCTCGCGTCGAGCATGCGCAGGCCGAGGTCGCGCATCGCCGCGTCGCCGCGGTGCCGGGCCTCGTGGAGGATGAACCACGCGCCCTCGATCGCGTGCCCGGGGTTCAGCGTGCGGCCGTCGAAGTGGTCGAGGACCGAGCCGTCGGGCGCGACGGTCTCCATCACGCAGTCGAGGTCCGGCTTCCAGAAGAGCCGGCCGATCTCGTCGATGCAGCGGTCGATCGACGCGCGCAGGCCCGCGTCGTCGCCGAGGTTGGCGCGCAGTTCCTGCGCGGTGACGATCGTGATCATCCGCGGCGCCAGGCCGATCGAAGGCCGCGCCCCGGTGTCCTTCGGCGGCATGAGCCCGGGCGTGAAGTTCCAGCGGACGAACCGCTCGAAGAGATCGCGCGCCCGCTCGGCGGACCGTCCGTCGCCGGCCGCCCGCGCGCGGGCCGCGTGCGCGATCGCGCCGAAGGCCTCGCTGTAGGCGTAGCGGCGCTTGCGCAGCGGAACGCCCTCGCGGGTGACGAGGAAGAAGAGGCGGCCGTCGGCGTCGACGCAGTGCTTCTCGAGAAAGGCGAGGCTGGATTCCGCCCACGCCAGCCACTCGGGGCGGCGCTCGACGGTGGTGTACAGCGTCAGCAGCATCCAGGCGGTCCGGCCCTGGAACCAGACGGACTTGTCGGTGTCGAGCAGCGAGCCGTCGCGGTCGAGCGCGGTGAAGAAACCGCCGTGCTCCGCATCGACCGAACGCGGGAACCAGAACGGCACGAGGTCATCCAGCAGCGTCCGGCGGTAGAGATCCCGCAGGGCGGCCGTGTCCACGAGGGCGTCCCCCGGACCGCGACCGCCGGTCGCGGCTACAGCGGACGATCCGTCGGTGACGGCGCCGGCGACCGTGACCGGGGGTCGCGGCGGGCGGGTGCCGGGGTTGTCCTCCGGGGCCGGCGTCATCCCTGCGCCTCTGCGTCGCTGCGTGAATCCGTCCTGCGTCCGCGGCGCAGGGCGTGGAAGGTGAGGGTTTCGGTGTCCTGCGGCGCGGGGCGGGCGAGGCTGGCGAGCCAGCCGACCGCGACGCACACGACGACGCCGACGATCGGGTAGGTCCAGAAGACCGCGAGCTTGTGGGCGAAGACCCAGCCGACCGCCGCGGCGCTGGCGAGGCCGCCGGCGATCGCGCCGAAGCCGTTGGCGCGGCGGACGAACAGCCCGAGCACGAAGAGGCCGGAGACCGTGCCGCCGAAGAGCCCGATCACGTTCAGGAAGGCCTCCCACAGCGAGCGGACGTCCGACTTCGCCAGCCACAGCGCCACCGCGGTGCCGGCGAACCCGATGACGGCCGTGAGCCACCGCGCGAGGCGGAGGCGCGAGCCGTCCGTCGCGCCCGGGCGGAACCGGCGGTCGAAGTCCGTGACGTAGGCGGTGGCCATGCTGTTCAGGCTGCCGGCGAGGGTCGACTGCGCCGCGGCGAAGATGCCGGCGACGACGAGGCCCGCGATGCCGGCGGGCAGTTCGCGGACGATGAAGAGCGGGAAGACGGCGTCGTTCTGCATCGTCGGGTCGAGCCGCTCCGGATGCTGCCGGTAGTAGACGAAGAGCGCGGTGCCGATGGCGAAGAAGAGGGCCTGCGCGACCGGCGAGACGGCGGCGTTGGTCCAGATCGCGCGCGCGGCGCTCTTCCGGTCGGCCGTGGTCACGTAGCGCTGCACGACGTCCTGGCTCGCGGTGTAGGAGAAGAGATTCTGGAAGATGCCGCCGACCATGATGACCCAGCCCGATGCGACGGCGAGGTCGAAGGTCCATGGCACCGACTCGAAGAAGCGTCCGTGCTCCGCGGCCGTCGCGATCGCGCCCGTGACGCCGCCGTCGATCCGCACGAGCACGGTCACGAGCGCCCACACCGCGCCGCCGAGGAGGACGATCGACTGCGCGACATCCGTCCAGATCACCGCCTCCATGCCGCCGAGCATCGTGTAGACGACGCACAGGACGCCCATCAGCACGATCGAGGTCGTCACGTCGAGGTTGCTCACGGTCGCGAGCGCCAGCGCCGGCAGGTAGAGCACGATCGCGACGCGCCCGCACTGGAAGAGCAGGAAAAGGGCGCTGGCGAGCATGCGCGCGGCGGCGTTGAATCGCCGCTCGAGGTACTCGTAGGCGGACGTGACGTCCAGCGTGCGGTAGAACGGCAGGTAGACGAGCGTCACGAGCGGGGTCAGCAGGAGGTAGGTGTTCGCGAGGAAGAGATTCCACCCCTCGGCGAAGCCGCGCGCCGGGATCGCCATGAAGGTGATCGAGCTGAGCATGGTCGCGAAGATGCTCAGGCCGGCCGCCCACCACGGGACGCGCTGGCCGCCGCGGAAGAAGTCGTTGGTCGTCCGGTTGCGGCGCGTGAAGGCCGCGCCCATCAGCACCATCGCCGCGAGGTAGACCGCGAGCGTGACGTAGTTCAGCGCGCCGAAGCCGGCCTTGCGCGGGACGAGCCGGCCGAGCCGGACCTCCGGGGAGCGGACGCCCGGGCGCATCTCGCCGGACGGGATCACGAAGCCGCCGTGCCACGCGACGGCCGGCGTCGTGACCCGCACCGCCGGAAGGGCGCCGAGCGGCGTCCACGTGTCGGTGATCGTGTGATAGCCGAGCAGCGGCATGTCGAAGCCCGGGTGCGAGGGGACGGCGCCGAGGTGGACGCGCGAGCCGTCGTCGCCGCCCGCGAGCAGCAGGAAGGCCTGCCCGGCGGCCGGGGCGGGCGAGGGCGCGGCGGCGAGCGGGCGCGGCAGGTCGGCGATCCGCCGCCAGCCGCGGCCCGCGCGCCAGGCGTACGCGTCGCGCAGGTAGGTGCGGACCGGCTTGCCGTCCGGCCCCGGGGCGAGGGAGACGCCGCCGAAGAGGAAGAACTCGCCGCCCTGCACGCCCGCGGCGGCAAGCGACCGGCCGGGCCCCGGCCACGCCGGCAGCGTCCGCCAGCCCGCGGCGCGGTGGTCGAGATCCAGCGCCCAGCAGGTCGTCCCCGCGGCGGGGACGCCGGGCGCGGCCTCGCCGCCCGCGACGATCACGGTGCGGCCGGCGAGCGCGCCGCACAGGTTCGCGCAGGGGGCGGGCAGCCGGGGCCAGTCCCCGCGCTCGAGCGCGGCGCCGGTCCAGCGCAGCAGGAGGACCTCGTCGTGGTGCCGCTCGGCGTCGTTGCCGCCGATGCAGAGGAGACCTTCGGGGGTCGTGACCGACGCGCCGTACCCGCGCGGCCCCGTCAGGCGGCCGGCCTCGCGCCATGCGCCGTCGGGCTTGTCGAGGACCCAGACGCGGTCGGTCCAGGCCTTCGTCCCGCCCTCCCACGGCTTCGCGCCCGGGAAATTCGCGCCGCCGGCGACCAGCAGCGCACCGCCGGAGACGCCGGCGAAGGAGCCCGCGAACCCCTCGGCGTCGGGCAGCGGCGGCAGGGTCTTCCACTCCGCGCCCGGTCCCTCGTCCGCGTGAACGGCGGCGCCGACGACGAGCAGCGCAACGGCCGCCCGGCCTCCCATCCCCCGCCTCCGCTGGCTCATGCGTGTCCCCCCCCGTGTGCGGCCCCGTCCGGGTCCTAGCCGCCCATGATGCCCTTCCCGCGGCCGGATGCGACTCCGAAACCAATGGTTCAGCAAGTGAACCATATTCCGCGGCGCCTTGCCACACCCGGGCATCCTGCGCCATGATGCCGATCGCCATGACCTCGCCCAAGGGATCCGGCGGACTCGCGCGCAGCTTCGCGCACGCCTTCGAGGGGCTTCGGACGCTCCTTGCCACCCAGCGCAACGCCCGCATCCATGCCGTCGCCGCGGCGGGGGCCGTTATGCTTGGCGTGCTGGCCGACCTCACCCGGCCGGAATGGGGCGCGATCCTCCTCGCGATCGCGCTCGTCTGGGTGGCGGAGGCGCTGAACACGGCCCTGGAGTTCCTCGCCGACGCGGCGGTGCCCGACGTGCATCCGCTCGTGAAGAAGGCGAAGGACGTCGCCGCCGCCGGGGTGCTGGTCGCGGCCGTGGTCGCGGCCGTGATCGGCGTGCTGATCTTCCGGCCGCACCTGCCGTGGTAGGGCGGTCAGCCGTGGACCGTGCCTGCGGCCGGCGGGGCCGCCGGCCCTCCCGGCATGGCAACGGACGAACAGGGCGCGGGGAGGACGGACCATGCGGATACTACTGACGACGGTTGCCCTCGCGGCCACGATGGCGGGGGCGGATGATTGGACGACCGGAACCCCGCGCGACGAGATCGCGCCGCGCTTCGGCCGCGAGGCCGGCGGCGGGCGGGACGGCGGCGAACGGTTCGTCATCGGGGACGGCGGCCGGCCGGGCTGGTCCGGCTGGTGGACCCGCACGCTGCCGGTGAAGGGCGGGACCTGGTACCGGTTCGAGGCCTTCCGCCGGACCGCGAACGCCGCGGCCCCGCGCCGCAGCGCCGTCGCGCGCATCCTGTGGCAGGACGACGCCGGGAAGCCCGTGCTGCGCGATACGCCGGTCGTGACCCGCCACCTCGCGAACTTCCCTCCGCGCGCGGAGCCGGAGTACCCGCTCGATCGCGAGGCCGGAGCCGACGGCTGGACGCGCGTCGCGGATGTCTACCGCGCCCCCGCCGCGGCCACCCGCGCGCGGATCGAACTCTGCGGCCAGTGGGCGCCGGGCGGATCGGTCGAGTGGAGCCAGGTCCGCCTTTCCGAAACCCCGCAGCCGGCCGGCCGCGTCGTGCGGCTGGCGGCCGTCCACCTGCAGCCCCGCGCAGGCAGGACGCCGGCGGAGAAGCCGCCGCAGTTCGCCGCGGCGATCGCCGAGGCCGCGCGGCGGAAGGCCGACCTCGTCGTGCTGCCCGAGACGCTGACCTACTACGGCACGGGCCTGAAGATGGCCGACTGCGCGGAGCCGATCCCCGGGCCGTCGACCGATTACTTCGGCGGCCTCGCGAAGGAGCACAACCTCTACGTCGTCGCGGGCCTCGTCGAACGCGACCGCACCCTCGTCTTCAACACCGCCGTGCTGATCGGCCCCGACGGCCGCCTCGCGGGAAAGTACCGCAAGGTCGCGCTGCCGCGCAGCGAGATCGAGGCGGGCGTCGAGCCGGGCCACGAAACCCCGGTCTTCGACACGCGGTTCGGCCGCGTCGGCCTGATGGTGTGTTACGACGGCTTCTTCCCCGAGGTTGCGCGCCGTCTCGCCGCCAACGGCGCCGAGGTCATCGCGTGGCCCGTGTGGGGCTGCAACCCGCTGCTCGCCGCCGCGCGGGCGTGCGAGAACCATGTCTACCTCGTCAGCAGCACCTACACGCCGGTCGAGCAGAACTGGATGATCACCGGCGTCTACGGCCACGAGGGCGAGGTGATCGCGCAGGCGAAGGAGTGGGGAACCGTGGCCGTCGCCGAGGTCGATCTCGACCGCCGCGTCCACTGGCCGAGCCTCGGCGATTTCAAGGCCGAGATCCCGCGCCACAGGCCGGAGTAGGGGGGCGGGAGAGGGAAGAGGGGGAGGCGGGAGCCGGAGACGGGGAGACGGGAGGCGGGAGGGGGAGAAGGCGGGTTCCGTTTCGGTTCTCCCCGCCGCGGCACCGCCTTCCCTCCGCAGGCCCCCTTCTTCCCTCTCCCGACTCCCTGCTCCCGTCTCTTCCCCGCCCCTGTCTTGCCTTCCCGCCCCGTTTGGCGGCACCCTCGCGACATGAAGATGATCGTTCCCATGGCCGTTGCCGTTGCCGCCGCCCTCGCCGCATCCGCCGACGGGCCGGCGGACAACATTGCGGAGAAGGTCCGCCCGATCCCGCCACCGGGGATCGTGGTGCCGGAGAAGGACCGCGCCGAACTGCAGGCCGGGCTCGACGCACTGGGACGCGAGATCGAGTCCCTCCGCTCGGCGCCGGGGAAGCAGGCCGCGTGGCTGCCGGACGTCGAGATCCTCCATAAGGCGGTCCGCTACGCGCTGGACGGAGGCGAGTTCTTCAAGACCAACGAGGTCCGCTCCGCGAAGGACCTCCTCCGGCTCGGCATGGAGCGCGCGGCGCAACTGAAGGCCGGCGCGGCGCCCTGGCTGACCTCCACCGGGCTTGTCGTCCGCGGCTACCGCTCGCGCATCGACGGCTCCGTGCAGCCGTGCGGCCTCGTCGTGCCTCCCGGGGCCGTCGGCGGCGCGCCGGTCCGGCTCGACCTCTGGCTCCACGGCCGTGGCGAGACGCTGAGCGAGGTCAACTTCCTCGCCGGGCGGCTCAAGGATCCCGGCCAGTTCACACCGCCCGGCGGGATCGTGCTGCACGTCTACAACCGCTACTGCAACGCCGCGCGCTTCGCCGGGGAGACGGATGTCTTCGAGGCGATGGACCTCGTGAAGCGGACATGCCGGATCGATCCGGACCGCATCGTCGTGCGCGGCTTCTCGATGGGCGGCGCGTCGTGCTGGGGGCTCGCGGCGCACCACGCGTGGATGTGGGCCGCGGCCGCGCCGGGCGCGGGCTTCTCGGAGACCGCGGACTTCCTCAAGGTCTTCCAGGACGAGACGCTCCGGCCGGCGCCGTGGGAACAGACCCTGTGGCGGCTCTACGATGCGACGGAGCATGCCGTGAACCTCTTCAACGTTCCGGTCGTCGCCTACAGCGGCGAGATCGACCGCCAGAAGCAGGCGGCGGACATGATGGAGAAGGCGATGGCCGCGGAGGGGCTCGCCCTCCACCATGTCATCGGCCCCGGCACGGCGCACAAGTACGAGCCCGGCGCCAAGGCGAAGGTCGAGGCGTTCGTCGACGCCGCCGCGGCGAAGGGACGCGACCCGCTGCCCGCGAAGGTCCGATTCACGACGTTCTCCCTGCGCTACAACCGGATGGCGTGGGTCGTCGTGGACGCGCTCGAGCGGCACTGGGAGCGCGCGCGCGTCGAGGCGGCGCTGGACGCGGACGAGGAGACGATCCGCGCGACAACGAAGGGCGTGACGGCCCTGTCGTTCGTCTTCGACCCGGGCCGCGCGCCGTTCGGCGGCCGGGCCCCGGTGGCCGTCGTCCTCGACGGGCAGATCCTCGCCGCGCCGCGCACGGGCGGCGGCGCGTATGCCGCGCACTACCGCAGGACGGGCGGGGGCTGGGAGGCCGTTGCCGCGGTCGACACGACGTCGCTCGCGAAGCGCCACGGGCTGCAGGGTCCGATCGACGATGCCTTCATGGACAGCTTCCTCTTCGTCCGCCCGACCGGCCCCGCGATGAACTCGAACGTCGCCGCCTGGGCCGCCGCCGAGATGGACCGCGCCGTCCGGGAATGGCGCCGCCAGTTCCGCGGCGACGCGCGGATCCAGGACGACACGGCCGTGACGGACGCCGACCTCGCGGCGCACAACCTCGTCCTCTGGGGCGATCCGCGCAGCAACACGCTGCTGGCGAAGATCGCGGGCCGGCTGCCGGTCCGGTGGGATGCCGCCGCCGTCACCCTCGGCGGGCGGACCTGGCCGGCCGCCCACCACGTCCCCGTGATGATCTTCCCGAACCCGCTCAATCCCAAGCGGTACGTGGTTCTCAACAGCGGCTTCACGTGGCGCGAGTACGACTACCTCAACAACGCGCGCCAGACGCCGAAGCTGCCCGACTGGGCCGTCGTGGACATCCGGTCGCCGGCCACCTCCCGCGCGCCGGGGGCGATCGCCGCCGCCGGGTTCTTCGGGGAACGGTGGGAGGTGCCGTGACGGATCTCCCGACGTGCGGGGTGCGATCCGCCGTGGCCGCGACCGGCGGCCGCGGTTCCAGGAGCCCTCCGGAGCGGGCTTGAACTCGTGGCATCGGGGAATGAACCTTTCCGGCCTCTGGGGCGACGTAGGGGATGACGGGCGGACCGTGCCGGACCGGCGCGACCCCCGCCGGAACGGAAGGAGTCGGACGATGAAGAAGCTCGCGATGGTCGCCGCCTGCGCGGCGCTGGCCGGCTGTGACTACACGGTGCCGCTGTCCAAGGCGCCCGTGAAGGCCGCGGACGCGGCCCTGGTGGGGCTGTGGCAGCGGACGGAGAACGGCGCGGTCGAGAACCTCGTCGTGCTGCCGGTTGGAAAGCAGGAACTGATGGTCGCGTATCCGGCGACCTCCCCGGACGCCATGTACGGCCGTGCCTGGGCCGCGCGCGGCGCGGGGCTTCCGCTGCTGCAGATCGAGTGGATCGGCACCGGCAAGGGCGAGGTCGCGCGCGAGAAGAAGGTGTTCCAACTGGCCTCGTACGCCATCGAGGGCGGCACGCTCACGGTCCGCATCGTCAACGGCGATGCGGCCGGCGGCTCCGCCACGACGACCGACGAGCTGGCCAAGGCCCTGGACGCGGCGAAAGGCAAGGACGGCTTCTACCGCGCCCCGATGGTCTTCACGAGGGTGAAGGAGTAGGCTGTCCGGCGGGCGGAAATCGCCGTGGGGTGACATGGAACTCGCGTCCCCAGCGGATGGCGTGGAACAGCTCTACCGGGAGACCCGGGAGGCTCTGGCCGGCTATTTCCTGCGGCGCCATCGGGCGGCGAGTTCGGTGGAGGATCTCCTCCACGAGACCTTCCTCCGGCTGATGCGGCGGGCGGACCGCCTCCGCGAGGCGCGCTCGCCGCGGGCCTACCTGTTCGGCATCGCCCGCCACGTCAGCGCCGAGGCGTGGCGGAGCGCGGACCCGCCGGCGGCGGACGGGCGTGTGCTGGAGACGCTGGCCGCCGCGGAGCCCGATCCGCGCCTCGCGGCGGCGCGCGAGACGATCGCGGCGCTGCCGGACCTGCAGCGCGAGATCCTCGACCTGCGCTTCCAGCACGACCTGTCCTACGCCGAGATCGCCGAGACGCTCGGTGTGCCGGTGGGAACGGTTCGTTCGAGATTGCACAACGCGATGCGCCTGCTGCGCGACCGGCTCGCGCGGGAGGACGGCGTGTCGGAAGGGAGCTCCCGATCATGAATCCCGAAACGCTTGAGGCCCTCGTGGTCGACCGCGAACTCGGCGAGTTGTCGCCGGAGGCGGCCGATCTCCTCGAGGCCTACCTGCGGCTCAGCCCGGAGGCGCGTGTCCGCGCCGGGGCGATGGCCGCGACCGTCGACGTCGCGCGGGCGACCGTGCGAAAGCATCCCGGGCTGGCGCCCGTCCCCCGGGCGGGCCCGGTGCCGCTGCCCGGCTGGACGTCCTGGCTGGCCCGTGCCGCCGCGGCGGCCCTGCTGCTCGGCGGCGGGGTTTGGATCGGCCGTCGCGCGGAGCCCGGGGGTGCCGGGACGCCGGCGGCGCCATCCGCCGCCGTGTCCGCCCCGGGAGCCGCGCGCGCCGCGAATCCCTGGGCGCGTTACCAGGTAGCCTTCGACGCCCGCCGCGGCGCCTACACCATCGCCCGCCACCCATGAACCACCGCACGGCAACGACCGGCTGGAGGGCCGCGCTCCGTCGCGGCCGAGAACCCATGACCCCTGCCATCAAGACCGCCTGGAACCGGTCCTGCGTGCTTTCGTTCGCAGGGCTGCTCGTCCTCGCCGCCGGCTGCACGGTCGAGGAGCGGATGGTCTGGTCGCCCGACGGCACGCGTGCGGCCGTCGAGACGGGCGACGGCGGCCTGTGCCTCGCCGACACCAACGGCCTGCTGTCCGCGTCGATCGCGTCGGACGTCGTCGACGCCGCCTGGCTGCCGGACGGTCGCGGGCTGGTCCTGCTGCGCGAGATGACGGTGACGAACTGGAGCGAGGCGGTGCGGATGCTGCCGGACACGGACGTCGTCCCGGTCAAGGCGGTCGCTGGCGCGCTTCCCGCCGCCCTGACGTCGGGCCTTGCGGCCGTGGGCAACGACTACGAGGCTCTGGGCGACCGGATCGTCGAGCCCCTGGAGGCGCTGAATCTCCCGCTGGAAGCCGCGTTGCTGTGTCTGCGCGACGCCCATCCGCGGATGTGGGCCGACCTGGTCTCCATCCTGCAGTCCGTGACGAACAAGCCGGGCACGGAGGGGGAACTCCGCGAGGCCGCCCGCGCCGTCGTCCGCGAGGTCAGAGTGCTGCGGCTGGACGGCGGCCGCCCGGCCGGCGCGCCGGTCGTGATCGAGCGTACGCTGAGGAAGCTTGCCGAGCCGCGACCCTCGCCGTCCGCGGCGGTCGTCGCCTACACGAGGGACGACACGCTGATCGTCGCGCCGCTGGACGGCGTCACCGGCCGCGTCGAGATCGCGGAGCGGGTCGCAGGAAGCTACGACTGGACGCCCGACGGCCGCGCCCTGGTCTTCGCCGTCCGGTTCACCGACGAGTGGGGGACCGCGGGGCTCAACCTCGCCCACATCCAGCGGAGGAACGCCGTCGATGCCAACGGCGTCCCCGCGGCCGGCGCGAGCGAGCCGCTCGCGATGTCGGCGTTCGCCTTCCCGCCGCGCGTGCGCTGCCTGCCGGACGGCCGCGTGCTGTTCGCGGGCGTCCCGATGACGCTGCCCGCGGCGGAGGTCGCCGGCGCGTCGCGGTTCTTCGTTGTCGCGGCCGGCGGGACGAACGCCGGCCCGGTCGCGATCCCGGGGGATCCGGCGTCGCTTCCGACGGATCTCGCCGCGTTCGCCGTGAGCCCGGACGGACGCCGCGTCGCGATCGCCGAGAGCGGATCCGACGCCGTCGCCGTGCTCGAGGTGGCGACCGGCGCCCTCGAGGTCGTGTCGCCCTCGCGCGGCGCGAAGTCGCGGGCGCTTCCCGCCTGGCGCGGCAATGGAGAGCTGTTCTTCGCGGCGCTGCCGAAGGCGGGGGCCGGGCGGGCCGACTGGATGCGCTGGACGCCGGGCGGCGGTGCGGCGGCCTCCTTCTCCGCGGGCTGGCCCGCCGCGGCCGTCGAGGGGCTTCTGGAGCTTCCGGGCGGCCGCGCGTCGGCCGCGCCGGCCGTGCCGGCGCGCGCCGGGGGCCTGCCGACCACGACGCCTGTCACGCAGGACCGCGACCGCAGGATCTACAACTGGCAGGCGCGGCACGAGGAGGTCCTCGCGCGCCACCGCGCGGTGAAGCCCGACGTCGTCATCCTCGGAGACTCGATCATCCACTACTGGGGCGGCGAGCCGAAGGCCCCGAAGGCCTGGGCGCCACAGGCGTGGTCCAACTGCTTCGCCGGCCTGGAGGTCACGAACCTGGGCTTCGGCTGGGACCGCACCGAGAACGTGCTGTGGCGGATCGACCACGGCGAACTCGACGGCATCACGCCGAAGGTGATCGTCATCAAGATCGGCACCAACAACACGGCCGTGAACCACACGCCGGAGGAGATCGCCGCGGGCGTCGAGGCCGTCTGCGCGGCCGCGCACGCGAAGCAGCCGGATGCGAAGGTGCTGCTGCTGGGCATCCTCCCGCGCAGGGACGAGAAACCGCCGCGCCCGTCGGTCACCGACAAGGTCAATGCGATCCTGGGCGAGCGGCTTGCCGGCATCCCGTGGCTCACGGTCCGGGACATCGGCAATGTCTTCCGGAATCCCGACGGCACGCCCAACGCGGCGCTCTTCGCCGACGGCGTCCACGTCAACGCCGCCGGCTACGACCTCCTCGGCGCCGCGATCCGCGAGACCGTCACCGCCCTCCTCGCGGTGGCCCGGTAGCCGCAGGGCTTTGACCCGCGGCGCCGTGGCCATCACCGGCCGCGCTCGCATCCTCCGCCAGCGCCGCCCCCGCGCCCCGTCGCAGCCGTGGCGCTACCCATGCGGGGTAGCGGGGGCACAAGACGGTGGGGACAGAGAAGCTGTGGACCGCGTAAGCGGGCAGTGTCGACTTCTTCCAACCCTTGGAAGCCAAGAGTCTTGCAACTTCCAAGCCTTGGAAACCCGCCCTTGGATCGGCGACCGCGGAAAGGCGGCATCTGCATCTCTGTCCCCAGCCCCGCTCGGGGTGCCCCGGTGGACGAACCTCACAGACACCTGTCCGAGGCCAGGATGATCCCGGAGTCGTAGTCGACGGCCGCAATCGGATAGCGAAGAAGGGGACACACTTTATAAAGTCTGTCCCCTGGGGGAGAGGGTGACAGGCGCGGGGAAACGTGACAGGGTGGAACGGACGGCGGCGATGACGACGACGCACCAGGGGCACGCGGGCGGAAGGGCGGGGTTCGAGGCAACGCGATGGAGCGTCGTGCTCGCCGCCGGCCGCGACGATGCCGCGCAGGCGATGGCGCTCGAGCACCTGTGCCGGACCTACTGGTATCCCCTCTATGCCTTCGTCCGCCGCCAGGGACGCGGAGCCGAGGACGCGCAGGACCTCACGCAGGCCTTCTTCGCGCGGCTGATCGCCAAGCGCGACCTCGCCGCCGCCGACCCCGCCCGCGGCCGCTTCCGCTCGTTCCTGCTCGCGGCGATG
>CAYODK010000105.1:0-17754 GCA_964402695.1 uncultured Verrucomicrobiota bacterium | reverse complement strand
TGCCAGTGGTCCTGCGCCGCGATCATCACCGCATCGATGTCCTTCCTCGCGAGGATCTCGCGGTAGTCGCCGGTCATGGCGCAGCCGGCGTCGCCGTACTGGTTGTCCACCAGCTTCTTCGCCCGCAGGCGCCGCTCCTCGTAGGTGTCGCACACGGCGACGACGCGGCAGTCCTCGAGACCGAGGAAGTTCTTCATGTTGCCGGTGCCGCGCTGGCCGACGCCGATGCAGCCGATCGTGATCTTCCCGCCCGCGCCGAAGGCACGGGCCGGGATGAACGCCGCCGCGGCAGCGGCGGTGGAAACTCGCAGGAACTCCCGGCGACTGGTTCGATTCGTCATGGCCCGTTCTCCCTGGAGCCCGCCATCCGCACGCGGCGGATGCGCGGCTCCTCTTCGCTCACACCTTCCATCCGTTGTGCATCGGCCGGTCCAGCATCCGGTTCGCCTCGTCGTCGTCGGGGAACAGCTCCCGCGCCGGATCCCAGCGGAGCTTCCGTTTCAGCTTGATCGCGATCTGCTCGAGGTTGCAGAGGATGTCCGAGCAAACCGCCACGTCGATCGGCGCGGACGGCTGCGTCGCGCCCTTGACGGCGTCGATGAAGTTCACCTGGTGGTTGTCGCTCTTGAAGAGACGGATCTCGTCCGGCCCGATCGTCGCCTTCAACAGCGACTTCGGCTCGGCGTCCAACCGGGATCGGTCCACATGCACCCACCCCTCCGTGCCGAGGAACATCACGCCGTGCCCGTGGCCGCCTTTCTGAAGCGGATGTTCCTTCGCGGTCGCATCGTCCATGTGAACGAGCGTGACACCGTTCGCGTAGCGGTTCTCGACCTGCCAGCTCGTGGCGCAGTCGGTGAGCATGTCCACGGGAAACTCGCCGGCGCCCTCGATCTCCGTCGGTCCTCCGAGGTCGGTGCCGTTGCCCCACTGCGCGATGTCGAGGTGATGCACACCCCAGTTGCCGATCATCCCCATGCAGTAGTCCGAGATGCAGTACCAGATGCTGTAGCCGCCCCACCCCTGCCCCTGCGTCCACGGCCGGCATCGCTGGTGGCAGTAGGGAGCCGTCGGCGCGGGACCGAGCCACATCGGGTAGTCGAGTTCCTTCGGCACCGGTTCGACGGGCTGCTTCGGACAGGTCCAGCTTCCCGGCACGCCGACGAGGATGGTCGTGAGCTTCCCGATCCTCCCGTTGCGGACCAGTTCGCAGGCCTGCCGGAACTTGCCCAGCGAGCGCTGCTGCGTTCCGAATTGGAACACCACCTTGCTCTCCTTGACCGCCTTCCGGAGAGCTTGGGCCGCTCGTACGCTCCAGCCGACGGGCTTCTCGCAGTACATGTGCTTGCCCTGCCGGACGGCCTCCAGGGCCATCAGCACGTGCCAGTGGTCCGGCGCCGTGATCTGCACGGCGTCGATATCCTTACGTTGCATCAGCTCGCGGAAATCGCCGTACGCGGCGCAGTCCCGGGTGCCGTAGTGCTCGTCGACCGAGGCCTTGCCCGCGTTCCGCTGCGCCTCGTGGACATCGCACACGGCCACCACGCGTACGTCCGGGTTCCCGCGGAACGCCCCCATGTTGCCGCGTCCCTGGATGCCGAGGCCGATGCACCCCAAGGTGACCTTGTCGTTCGCGCCGAAAGCCGATGCAGGGATGATCGTCGGAACCACGAGCGCACCGGCCGCTGCGACGCCGGACCTCAGAAACCGCCTGCGACCGATGCGAAAGCTCATCGCGCGTCTCCCCTCTCCGATCTGCTGCCCATCCTAGTCCGCGCCCCGCCCGCCGGGAAGGGCGACCGGGGCGAGATCATCCACTACTCCGCGTTCGATCCGGGCTGATGCAGCCGCGACCGACTCGTCCCGCCGTAGCGTCTGCGCGCAGGCGGATGGTCGCGGCAACGCGTCCCATGCCCATGACCTGCCGCGACCAGCGGTCGCGGCCACAGACAACCGCGCGGCCTCTGCCGACGCGATTCCCGGCATCGACAAGCAGCGCGCACCAACGGGAGGACCATCCGCCCTCGCCTTCCGCCGGCCGATCTCGTCCGGCGTCAGCGCGCGGTTGAAGACGGCCGCGCACGCGAGGCGGCCCTCCAGTCCGTCGGCGCCGCCGGCCCGACCCGCAAACACGAGGTCGCCCGAGGCCTCCGGCGACGCCTCGCCCGCGATCTCGGGCTCGGGATTCCCGTCAAGATGGACCGCACTCCGCCGGCCGTCGCGCACGACGGCCACGTGATGCCACGTCCGCAGCGCGATCTCCGTGCGGCCCGCCAGCGTGACATCCCCGGCGCGGAAGACCAGCCGGCCGGACGATCCGTTCGTGCCGCCGATGGACAGGCCCTCCCCCGCGCCGCGGGCGTAGAGGTGCCCGGTCACGCCGCGCGCCGTCGCGGGCAGGCCGTTCCAGAACCGGAACTCCACCGTCGACGCCACGCCGGGATCGACCACCGCCGCCTTCATCCGCCCGCCGGCGAAATGCGGCGCCGCGGCGAGGCCCGGCGGTCCGTCCAGCCGGAAGACCACGCCGGGCTCGTAGACTCCGTTTCGGCCGCCGCCCGCCGCATCCACCGCGACAGGCCCGTTCCACTCGTTCATCCGCCAGAATGCGACCGGCTTCGAGGCAAGGATGGCCCGCTCCGAATCGCCCAGGCCGTCCTCCAACGCCCGCCGCGGCCGGCCGGAGACGTCCTCCAGCATCCCCAGCAGCGCATCGACGATCTTCGGCTCGGCCTGCGGCTCAAGGCCGGCCGAGCGGCACGCCCACGTGTTGTAGCCGCCGAGCGGGTGCAGGTCGGGCGGCGGGATGTAGCCCTCCTCGCCGTTGGCCAGTTCGATGAACATCGTGGCGGCGAGCGGGCTCTGCGCCTTCACCCGGAGCCCGCTGATCGCAAAGACCTCGCAGGGACAGGTCGTCAGGCCGAGGTCGCCGACCCTCATCGCCTGCAGTTCGACGTCGCGCTCCGGGTTCTCCAGCAGCCAGAGCTGCTCGCGCGCGTAGACCTCCGGCTGCGACTTCGGGAGGCGGTCGCCCATCGACGCCACGAGTCCGCGCGCCCACTCAACGCGCTTGGCGTCCGGCTGGCGCGTGGGGATGCGGAGCACGGTCCGTCGGACCGCCACCGGCACCGCGTCGCGAAACTCGATCCGCCGCACGGCCTCCGCCGCGATCCCGGCCAGTTCCGCGGCAAAGGCATCGATCGCGCGATCGCGCTTCGGGTGGGCGTAGTCCATCCAGTGCTGGTCGCCGCTCGCGCCCTGGGACATGATGCCGACGAAGGGCGGACCGCTGTTGGTTGCACCGATGGCGACACCGAGCTTGTCGCAGAAGAGGCCGTAGTAGTCGGCCGACACGGCCGGCGCGCCGAAGTAGTGCATCGCGTAGTTCGCCAGCACGGCGATCGGCCGGCCCTGCGGCGTGCGGACCGCCAGAAGCGTCATCGACGGATCCGGCGGCCCCGACGGCCCGACCGTGTCGGGGTTCTCGTAGCCCGGGTGCATGTTCGCGCGGACCGTCAGTTCGCCGAATGGATCGCGGAGCATGCGGTCGGGACGGCGGATCCAGACGCGCGTGTGCGTGTGGTCCGGCGCCGAGGTGACGGTCCAGCCGGCCTGCGCCGGCTCGAGTTGCGCCACGGCGCGCCGCAGTCCCTCGACGATCCGCGGCAGGGCGAAGGCGGCGTAGGCAGGGTCCGGCGGCGTCCCGAGAACCTGCATCAGCGACGGCGCGCTGTGCGTGTGCGTGGCGGAAAGCGAGATGTTGCCCGACGGGATGCCGGTCAGCTTCTCCGCCCGTGCGCGGACTTCGCGGGCGAAGTCCGCCGGAATAACACAGGAATCGAGCACACCCAGCGCCAGGCGCGTCGCCCCGTCATCGAGCACCAGCCACCGCACGTGCAGCGGCCCGTGGGCGCGGTCCGCCGACTTCGACAGGAACCCGCCGTTGACGATCACCGGGAACGAGGTCGGCGTCACGTCGGTCGCCGTCGCACCGGCCCGGAGACCGGCCAACGCGGATCCCGGGTCTTCCGCAGACCGGGCGGCCGACACCGCCAGGGCCACCGCACTCAGAGTTATCCATCGTCGCATGGCGCCATGCTGCCTCGCCTCCGTATCCCGCGCCACTGCCGGGAGTCTCAAACGCTTGCACGGTGGTCTCACGATCTGCAGCTCCCGCCTTGATTCCCCGGCTCCCGCGTGCAAGCATGGGGCCGGCATGAGCGCAGGCGCCTCCATCCACGTGGAGACCATCACACCGCCCGAAGGGCATTCCTTCCGGATGCTCCGATGGCGGGACAACCTGCACGATGTCGAGCAGTTCGACGCCGCCGGACGGCCACGGCCCTTCGAGGGGGCCGGCGACCACTGGCACCTCCACCGCGAGATGGAACTGACTTTGGTCGAAAAGGGCTCGGGGCTGCGGCTCGTCGGCGATCACATGGAGCGGTTTTCCGGCCCGGAGTTGGAACTGCTCGGCCCCCACCTGCCCCACTGCATCCGCGGGCTCCGGAACTCCCGCGGCTACTCGGTGCAGTTCCACTGGCCGCTGGAACATCCTTTGCGCGCCCTGCCGGAGTTCGCGCACCTTGCCCCGTTGTGGGAACACGCTCGGCGGGGCCTGATCTTCGGTGCGGCCGCATGCCGGCGCGTCGGCCCGCGGCTCAAGGCGATGCCGGGCCTCGGGCCCGCGGCGCGAATCGGCGTACTTCTGCAGGTCCTGGCGGACCTCGTCGCCCACCTGCCGCGGGAGGCGCGGTCGCTGTCGCGGATGCCCTTCAGCGTGCGCGAGGGCGACCGGCACCAGGCGGGCATCGAGCGGGTGATCCGGCGCGTGCTGGAGGCCTACGCGGAGCCCATGTCGTTGCGCGAGGCGCTCCGGCTGTCCGGCATGAGCAAGGCCGGCTTCGAACGGCAGTTCCCCAGGTACACGGGCTCCACGCTGACGGAGTTCGTCAACCGCGTCCGCCTCAATCACGCGCGGCGGCTGCTGCTCGGCGGCGACGACACCGTCGGCGCCATCGCCTACGCCGTTGGCTTCAACCATCTCTCCTACTTCAACCGCCTCTACCGCCGCTTCTACGGCGCCTCGCCGACGGGCGATCGCGCCCGGAACGTGCGGCGGCCGTGACACCTCCCATCCCGGATCCGCGGTGACGGGCCGGAGGGCCGCGGACGCCGCGGTTCGCAACCGTCGGCTACTGACCCCCGCGATCCGTGCGAAGTTCCTCGACCGTCCTCCGCAACGCGTCCAGCGTCAGGCGCAAGGTCGCGGGCGAACCCGTCCGCGGCGGCGCCATGTCCGCCAGCGGCGTCGCATAGAAGCGGTCCTGGATCGCCGTCCGCGTCGCCGCGAACGAGGCAGGGCGCGTCCACGGCTTCCGGTCGGCGGCCTGCAGACGGGCCCCGACCCAGGACCACCAGGCATCCATCTCCGGCGCATACACGTGGCGCACGAGTTCGTACTGATGCGCCCGGCAGTAGTTGTTTTCCGCGTTCCCCTTCAGCGTCGGTTCCGCATGCGGATTGACCCGGGCCTCGACACCGCCGAGAGGCCCGGCCCGCTCCAGGCGCCGAAGGGTGGCATTCAGCGAGAAGTCGTCGCTGAAAGCGAGCAGGTCGCCGAGCCCCCCCAGCAGCCGCTTGGCGACGGGTTCCATCGCGCGCACGGCGGACGCGTCCCCACGGCCGCCCCGCCAATCCTCCATCGCGACGCACGTCCGCATCATCGCCGCCTTGAGGGCTCGGTTGACGGCCGTCCGTGCGATGTCGATCGCATCGCGGCGCCATCGTTCGTCGGCCCAGCCGTCCGCCGCCATGCCGGCGAGATCGCCGAGGATCCCCGGGACCGCGTCGAGCGGACCGGCAAGCCGCGCCAGTTCCTCGCGGTAGCGACCGACGCGGTCCTCGCCGAGATTCGTGTAGTCGTTGGCGGTCAGAAGCCGGACGTGCGGATCGAACTGCATGCCGGGCGGACCGGGCTTCTGCTCCGGCCCGCCGTGGGTCCAGTGGTGCGCGGAGGCGATCGGCAGGAACCGCGCCCAGACGGTCTTCATCCCGTCGGACAGCGCGGGCGGATAGCGGCGACCGCAGAAGTCCGCGGCGAAGGCGGCGGCATCGAGGCGGTCCGGCCGCCAGCCGTTGGCGGCGAGGTACTCCAGCAGGAGCGTGTTGCTGTGCGAGATCTCCGGCCAGAGCACGAGGCCGAGGCACTTCGGGTCGGTCGCGGCCTCGCCGATCCGCTCGCGCAGGAGGGTGTAGTCCTCGCGCACGTCGCTGTCGGCGGCGAACGCGTGGAACACGCCGAAGATCCACGGGAACCGGCCGAAGGCGTCCCAGTCGCGGTAGGTCTTCCGACCGGCGAGGTCGGCCGTGTAGTCGAGGAGGATCGTCCGCGCCGGGTCGAACTCCGCCAGCAGCCGCTTCACGTCGTCGTTCCGCCACCAGCCCATCAGGTCCCAGCTCGCGATCAGGAGCGGCGCGTCCGGATGCCGCCGCCGGAGCACCTCCTGGATCCGCCGGTAGGCCTGCATCTTGCGGTTGAGGTTTTCGACCTCGTTCGTGCCGAACCGCCGCTCGGCCAGGCCGATGGTGTGGAACATCCGCGGCTCGCCGAACTCGCGGATGTGCGTGGCGGTCAGCGTCCAGTAGGCGTCCCACGCGCGCTCGTGCGCGAGGTCCCAGATTGCCGCGCTCGCGAGCGAGTAGCCTGTCCTCTGGTCCCGCGTGACGGGAAAGTCCGGGAACTTCGCGTGGAAGGACGACGGCGTGTGCGAGTACCAGTGCGTGATGGTGCCAGTGTCCTCCGGATGGAGCAGGCCGCGGTCGCGCGCGTAGGCAAGGACCTGCTTTCGCAGTTCACCGCGGTAGCGGAGCGGCCAGAAGGAGGTCCGGTCGTTGTAGGACCGCGGCTCGGCATCGGGGTCGACGCCATCCTCCGGCGGATACGGAAGATCGAAGGCGCGTTGGAAGAGGTCGTCGATCCCGGTGCGCAGCATGAAGAGGTTCATGCGCTTCTTGAGGATCCAGTCGATCTCGCGCTTCCAGTCCTCCAGATCCCACATCTCCGCATGGAAGCGGTGCGGGCCACGGTGGGCGAAGTAGCGAAGGCCGCGGAAGCCAAAGTGGGGCCGCTCGGCGATGTCGCAGCCGGACAGGCCGAGGTCGGGCCGCCGCGGGAGAGTGTCGCCGTCCCAGAAGTACTCCGCGCCGGCCTGCCGCCGGAAGAAGTCGTAGGCCGCGTAGATCGTGGAACGGCCCGACGCGCCCGCGACCAGGAGCAGTGTGCGGTCCCCGTGCGGGAGCGAAAGGACGCGGTAGTCATCGGTTCCGTACCGGATCCCGAGGTTCGGAACGGTCCCGGCGAGGAGGAGCCGCTGCACCGCCGGGTTCACCGAGTCGGAACCGACCAGCACCACGTCGCCGGCGGGAAGGGTTCCGTCATCGGGGTCGGCGGCCGTCGCCGTCGCGGGCCGGTGTCCCGCCGAGCGTTCCCACAAATCGCGGAACGCCTCCCCGGCGATGCGGTAGGCCGGCTCGCCGTGGGCGGGAACGACAATCGTCGGCGCCGCGGACCGCCCGGAGACGGGCACAGCCGCCATGATCGTGCACGCAACCGCCAGAATCCGTGTCCGCATCCGCGCCTCCCGTCGTCCGCGCCTCGGCCATCGTGCTCGGGCCCGATGGCTGCTTCAACCGCAAAGAAGGGGCGAACGGGGCCATGGACGGGCACGGACGCCACAACCGACCGCCCACACCCACCATCCAACAACCAACACGAAGGGGCCGGCTGCCGGTTGCCCGGTCCGCACTTCGATGTTGGATGTTCGGTGTTCGATGTTCGGCGTTCGCGGACCGCCCGTCACATCCCGCCGACCACCGGGAACCAGTCGGGGCGGTACGGGTCCTGGTGGAAGCGGGCGTAGTAGTCGCCCTTCTCCTCGAAGTACCGGCCGTACTTCTCCATCTTCTCCTCGTCCAGCGCGACGCCGAGGCCGGGGCCGGTCGGGACGCGGATGCAGCCGTCCTCGTACTTCAGGGGGCCGCCCTGGATGATGTCATCGGTCAGGAAGTGGTAGTGCGCGTCGCCGGCGTAATGCATCTCCGGGATCGTCGAGGCGGTGTGGATCATCGCGGCCAGCTCGATGCCGAACTCCGCGCCGCTGTGCATGGCGACGCCGAGGTTGAAGGTGCGGCAGACGGCGGCGAGATCCTTCACGCCGCGCGGGCCCTCCCAGTAGTGGATGTCGGTCAGCACGATGTCCACGGCGCCCATGCGGACCGCGGGGCCGAGGTCGTCGAACTTGTTCGGGTACATGTTCGTCGCCACGGGCGTGCGGATCTTGGCGCGGACGGCGGCGTTGCCCTCGAGGCCCCACGCGGGGTCCTCGAAGTACTCCATGTTCACGGCCTCCAGCCGCTGGCCGATGCGGATGGCGGTGGCGACGGACCACACGCCGTTCGGATCGATGCGCAGGCCGAAGTCCGGGCCGAGCCGCTCGCGGCACAGTTCGACGGCGCGCGCCTCCTCCTCCGGCTTCATCACGCCGGCCTTGAGCTTCATCGCCTTCACGCCGAGCGTCGCGTGCAGCTCCTCGCAGAGGTCGGCCATGTCCTCGGGATGCTGGTCGTGGCCCCCGCCCGGCCGGTCGTAGCGCCAGAAAAGGTAGGCGATGAACGGCACGCGGTCGCGGATCGATCCGCCAAGCAGATCGGAGAGCGGACGGTTGAGCACCTTGCCCTGGATGTCGAGGCAGGCCATCTCGATCGCCGCATAGAGGCGCGCGTTGGAGAGGTAGTAGATGCTCCGCAGCACCTTCATCTTGATCGTTTCGAGGTGGAAGGGGTCGAGCCCGAGGATGCGGGGTTTGAGCTTCTGCAGCGCGCCGCGCTGGTCGCCGCCGCCGACCTCGCCGAGACCGACGATGCCCTCGTCGGTCACGATCTCCAGGATCGTGCGCAGGAAGTAGCCGGGATGAACGCCCGTGTTGTGGCGCAGCTGCGAGTTGAGCGGGATGGCGACGGTGCGGGTCTTCAGGTCGACGATCTTCATGCGCGGGTCTCCACGTAGTCTTTCTTGAACCAGAGGCCGAGGGCCGTGACGATGAACAGGCCCCCGGCCGCGTAGAACGCCGACAGCGACGCCAGGCCGGTCTCGAGCCCGACGCGCGTCTTCATCCAGCCGAGGACGAGCGGCGAGAGCGCGCCGACGACGAAGGCGAAGGAGAGCATCAGTCCCGTCGCGGACGCGCGGAACCGCGGCTCGACCACGTCGAACAGCGACGCAAAGAGGTTCGAGTCGTAGATGCCGCGGAAAAGGCCGTAGCCGGCCAGGGCGAGGTAGCAGGTCCACGGCTGGTCCGCCCGCGCCATCCACAGGATGAACGGGGCGCCGGCGAGCAGCCCGAGCGCGTTCGCCTCGAACCGGATCGTGCGGCGGCGCGCGGCGAGGCGGTCGGTCAGCCGGCCGCCGACCATCACGCCGACGAACGCGGCGGCGTAGTGGTAGGCCATCGACGAGAACCCCGCGTTGGCGAGCGAGAGGCCGAACTTCTCGTGCAGGTAGGTCGGCATCCACGTCATGTGGCCGACGTTGACGTAGACCATGGCGCCGAAGGCGGCCCACAGCGCGAGCGCCGAAGGCTTCCCCGCGATGCACCTGAGGACATGCCCGACCGGGATGCGCCCGGCGGCCGACGCCCCGGCCGGCGGCGTGTTGCGCAGTCCGCGGGCGGCCACCACGACCCAAGCGAGCCCCGCGATGCCGAACGTGTAGAACGCCGAGCGCCAGCCGTGGGTCTGGCCGATCCAGCCGGCGACGAAGCCGCTGAGCGTGATGCCGAGATAGAGCGCGGTCTGGTGGATGGCCAGGGCGGTCGCTCGGCTGCGGTCGTGGAACTGCCCGAGGAGTGAGGTCGCCGCGGGGTAATAGAACGCCTCGCCGCCGCCGGTCGTGATGCTGCGGAAGGCGATCATGCCGAGGAGGCCGCCCCCGAGGCCGGTGCAAAGCGTCCCGGCGCTGAAGACGAGCAGGCTGGCGACGATGATCCACTTCCGGGGCAGCAAGTCGCCGGCAAAGCCCGCGAGCGGAACGCAGACGCCGTAGACCGCCGTAAAGATCGTGCCCACCAGGCCGAGCTGGACATCCGTCAGTCCGAGGTCGGCCCGGATCAGGGGCATCACCGCGTTGAAGATCTGCCGGTCACCCTGGTGCAGGAAGAACGCGACCCACAGCAACCCGACGAGCCGCCACTTGTAGCCGCCCGCCTGCCCCACTGCCGGCGGCGATTTCTCCGGAATGTGCATCCGCCGTGCCTCCGCCATCCGTATGATCGGTCCGATCCGCGCAACCCGCGGCGCCGTGTTGACGGGGATGCTGGACCAACCGCCGCCGCGGGGCAACGGATATCGCTTGCCGGAACGCCTCCGGCGCTTGCATATTCTTCTCATGACGGATCGTATGACCCGGGCCCCGGTGTCGAGGCTGGAGGAGTGGTCCTCGCTCCATCCGCAGCTCTACTGGGTCTACCGCGGCGACGTGCATCCGCTGGGCCGCCGGGTGACGACGGGCGACCCCCGGCTGATTGCATGGCTCATGCTGGAGGGGACCGTCGAGGTGCGGTCACGGGCCGGGCGCTGGCAGGCCGGGCGCGGCGAGTGGATGTTCCCGCCGTCGCACGGGCGGACGCAGCATTTCTCGCCCGGGGCGAAGATCCTCTCGGTCAGCTTCCGTGTCGACTGGCCCGGCGGGCGGTCGTTGTACGACACATCCGCGGGCCGCGTGGCGCGCGCCGCGGACTTCCCGCGGCTGGAGCGGGCGGCCGTCGCGCTGTGCCGGGCGGTCGAGCGGCGGTTCCCCGACTCGTCCAACCATCTCTTCCTGGAGAGCGGAACACTGGACGCCCACTGGGAGATCGGCCGGCTCTTTCTCGACTGGCTGCGGGCTCACGCGGAGGCGATGGGCCGGCTCCGCATCCCCGCGTGGCGGCCGCACGCGCCCGACGAGCGCCTCGGGCGCGCGTTGCTGGCGATCGAACAGCACGCGCTCCACCGCCCGTTCCGCGAGCGCGACCTGGCGGCCGCCGCCGGGGTCAGCGTGCCGCACCTGCACCGTCTCTTCTCGCGCCACGCCGGGACGACCCCCCGGACGCGGTACGAGGAGCGTCGGCACCAGACGGCCACCCTGCTGCTCGCGCAGTCGGACCGTCCCCTGAAGGCCATCGCGGCCGACCTCGGCTTCAGCTCCCCGGCCCACTTCTCGCGCTGGTTCCGGGCCAAGTCCGGTTGCGCGCCCAGCGACTACCGCGGACGCCGCGCCCCCGCGCGTACCGCACCCCCTCCCGGCTGACACGCCCCGTGCCCGCGCCGGCCCAGGGGTATATTCGGCCTTTCTTCCTCACGGACGCGCAGATGGTCCATGGGGACACACTTTATAAACTCTGTCCCCATGCCGGACGGCGTCGGCCGGTCGGAATCCCGGATGTCGTGCGATCCCCCCCAGGGCCGGCTGCGGGCTCCGGCAGGCCAGCCGAATCGCGGGGCGGTCAGCGCCACGGCGGCGGAAGATGGCCGCACTCGCCGCAGACCGCGTGCGCGGCCTCCATCCAGGCCTCGCCGAACGTCGGGTGCGGGTGGATCGTGCGGCCGACCTCGTGCGCGGTCAGTTCGGCGCGGATGGCGACGGCCGCCTCGGAGATCAAGTCCGTCGCGCGCGGACCGACCGCCGCCGCGCCGAGCAACTGCCCGCTCGCGGCGTCGGCGATCCACTTGACGAACCCGCCGGTCTGGCCGGAGGCGATCGCCCGGCCAAGGGCCACGAACGGGAACTTGCCGACCTTGACCGTCCGCCCCCCGGCCTTCGCTTCGGCCTCGGTCAGGCCGGCCAGCGCGACCTCGGGCATCGTGAAGATGACGCCGGGCACCAGCGTCTCATTCGGCCGCCCGCGGTGGCCGCAGGCATCCTCGGCCGCGATCACGCCCTGCGACGTCGCCGCGTGGGCCAGCTGCGGACCTCCATTGACGTCGCCGATCGCGTAGATGCCGGGAACGCCGGTGCGATTGCGCCCGTCGGCGCGGAGGTAGCCCTTCTCATCGGGCCACAGCCCGGCCCTCTCCGGATACAGTCCGTCCGTCACCGGCCGGCGGCCGACCGCCACGAGCAGGCGATCCGCCTCGATGGACTCGTCGCCGACCTTCACGCGCGCGCCCGCCACGCCGGCATCGACGGAATCCACGCCCCGCCCGGTCACGATCCGGATGCCCAGGTGCTGCTCCATCGAGCGGCGCACCTCGCGGCGCGCGTCCGGGTCGAGCAGCATCAGCACGTCCTCGAGCATCTCGACGACCGTGACCTTCGAACCCAGCATCGCCGCCATGCACGCCAGCTCGCAGCCGATGTAGCCGCCGCCCATCACGACAAGGCTCGGGGGCAGTTCCGGGAGGTCCAGAAACGCGCGGCTCTCGATGACCGCCGGCGCCTTCGGCAGGAAGCCGGGTACGGCGGAGGCCGACCCCGTCGCGAGGATGACCTTCGCCGCCCGCACGGTGGACTCGCCGTCCGGCCCCCCGACGCGGATGCGGTCGCGCGTCTGGAACGAGGCCTGGCCCCGGAGCTGCGTCACGCCGTGGGCCTTGAGCAGCGACTGGATGCCGCCCGCGAGCTTCTTCACCGTCGCCTGCTTGTGCGCCAGGAGCGCGGCGTAGTCGACGCGGACGTTGTCCGCCCGCACGCCGAGCGCCGCGGCGTCGCGCACGTGCGCGGCCAGGTCGGCCGCCGCGATCATCGCCTTGGTCGGGATGCAGCCCCAGTTCAGGCACGTGCCGCCCCACGCCTCGCGCTCGACGATGGCCGTCTTCGCGCCGAGCTGCGCCGCGCGGATGGCCGCCGGGTACCCGCCGGGCCCCGCCCCGATCACCAGAACATCATAGGAATCCATGTGGGTTGCCCCCCGGCTCAGGCCAGCCGCCGCCACAACGCCGCGTCTTCAAGCTTGGCGCGGATCGCGTTCACGAAGCCCGCAGCCACGGACCCGTCGACCACCCGGTGGTCCGCCGAAACCGTGATCTTCATGACCAACCGGATCGCGACCCTACCGTCGCGGACGACCGGCGTCTCGCGCGTGCTGGAGACCGCGAGGATCCCCGCTTCGCCGGGGTTGATGATCGCCGTGAAATTCTCGACGTCGAGCATGCCCATGTTCGAGATCGTGAACGTGCTGCCGCTCATCTCGTCCGGCGCGAGCTTGCCGTCGCGCGCCTTCCCGACCAGCGCGGCCGCGCGGTCGTGGAGCTCGGCCAGGGAGAGGTCGTCCGCATCGCGAACCACCGGCACCACGAGCCCGTTCTCCAGCGACACCGCCAGGCCCAGATGGACCTTGGAGTGCCACCACACGGAACGCCCGTCCGTGCTGCTGTTGAACGCCGGGAACTCCTTCAGCGAAAGGACCACCGCCTGCATGATGAAATCCGTGACGCTGTACGGCGCGCCGCGGGCCTTCATCTCGCGGCGAAGCGCCACGAGGTCCGTCATGTCGACCGGGACCGTCACGAAAAAGTGCGGGGTCGACGTGAAGCTCTGCGTCAGCCGCTGCGCGATCACCTGCCGCATGCGGCTCATCGCCTTCGGCTTCTCCTCGACCGCACGCCGGATGTCCTCGACGCCGATCCGTCCGCCCTCGCCGGAGCCGCGGACGCCCAGGATGTCGACCGTCTCGCGGACCGCCAGGTCCTTCGCCGCCGGCGTGATGCGGATCCGCGCGTAGCCGCGCTGCTCGAGATGGGCCTTCACGTCCTTCTCGACCACCCGGCCGCCGGGGCCCGTTCCGCGGATCGCCGAGGGGTCGATGGCCGATTCCCGCGCCAGCCGCCGCGCCCGCGGACTGATCCTCTGCGCCGCAGGAACGGCCGGAGCGGATGGAGGAACGGAGGAAGGGATGGGTGGATGGAGGGACGGGATGGATGAGGGGACCGGAGCCGCCGCAGCCAGTGGCGTCGAACTTGGAACTGGGGACTTGGAACTTGAAACCGCCGGAGCCTCCGCCGGCTTCGGAGGCGGCGCGACAACCTCGGGGATGGCCTCGCCCGGCTGGCCGACGAACGCGACGGTCGCCTGCACCGGAACGGTTCCGCCGACGGGCACGAGGATCTTCAGGAGCGTGCCCTCGAAGAAGCTCTCGACCTCCATGTTGGCCTTGTCGGTCTCGATCTCGAAGAGGATCTCGCCCTTCGCAACGGCGTCGCCCTCCTTCTTCAGCCACTTGAGGATCGTGCACTCCTCCGTGAACTGGCCCGGCTTCGGCATGACGATGGCATGCGGCATGGCAAACCTCACAGGATCCGGCGCGCGGCGGCGACGATGTCGTTGGCGTTGGGCAGGAAGGCGGCCTCGAGGATGTGCGACTGCGGCGCGATGCCGTTGCGCGCGCCGACGCGGATCACCGGCGCATCGAGCTCGTCGAACGCCTTCTCCATGATCAGCGATGCGATCTCGCCGGTGAAGCTCCCGATCTGGACCGCCTGGCTGACGACCACGCAGCGGCCGGTCTTCGCGACCGAGCGCAGGATCGTCTCCTCGTCCAGCGGCACGAGGCTTCGGATGTCGACCACCTCGGCGCTGACGCCCTCCTTCGCCAGCGAGTCGGCCGCCTTCAGCGCATCGAGGATCGCGGGGCCCCACCCCACCAGCGTGATGTCGGTGCCCGCGCGCTTGACGTCCGCGACGCCGATCGGCACGACGTACTCCTCCTCCGGCACGACGCCCTTCTCGCTGTAGAGCAGCTGCGACTCGACGAACATGATCGGGTTGTCATCGCGGATCGAGGCCTTGATCAGCCCCTTCGCGTCGTAGGCGGTCGACGGGTAGACGACGTACATGCCCGGGATGTGGGCGAACATGCTCTCGAGCGTCTGCGAGTGCTGGCCGCCGTAGCCCTTGCCACCGCCGACCGACGCGCGGACCACGAGCGGGACCTTGGTCTGCGCGCCGCTCATGTAGTGCCACTTCGCCGCCTGGTTGCTGATCTGGTCGGAGGCCATCAGCGCGAAGTCCATGTACATCAGCTCGGCGACCGGGCGCAGGCCCGCCATGGCCGCGCCGACCGCCGTGCCGCAGATGCAGGCCTCGGAGATCGGCGAGTTGAACACCCGCTCGCGCCCGAAGGTCTCGAGCATGCCCTTCGTCAGCTTGAACGCGTTGCCGTATTCGGCGACGTCCTCGCCGTAGATGATGACGCGGCTGTCGCGCTTCATCTCCTCGACCATCCCCTCCTTGATCGCGTCGCGGTAGTTGATCTTGCCGTCCTTGTCGCGCTTCACCCGGGCCGCATCGGGGTTGAGCAGCGTCACCGTCCGGAACTCCTCGGGCACCGTCTCGACCGACGTGTCGGTGTACATGAACTTGATCACGTCCTCCGCGACCGGATCCGGCGACTCCGCGGCGCGGACCGCCGCCCGCGCGTTGCGGTCCACCACGCGCTTCGCGAGCGCGGCCAGGTCCGCCTCGGTGGCGACGCCGGCGTCGAGGAGCTGCTTCCTGAAGGCCTCGACGGGGTCGATCGAGCGCCACGCGGCCTCCTCGTCCTTCGTCCGGTACTCCATGCGCGGATCGCCGAGCGAGTGGCCGTAGTAGCGGTAGGTCTCCACCTCCAGCAGCACCGGCCCCTCGCCCTTCCGGCACAGCTCGGCGGCGCGGCCGACCGCGTCGCGGACCGCGAGCGGGTCCATGCCGTTGACGACCTCGGCATGCATGTTGTTGTCGGCGAACCCGGCCGCGCGCCGGGCCAGGTTGCGGACGCCCATCACCTCGTCCTCGGCGCGCCCGGTCATGCCGTACTGGTTGTTCTGGATCAGGAAAATGATCGGCAGCCCGAACTTGTGGTCCTTCGCGAGGTGGTTCGTCCACTGCATCTGGGCCGCGAAGTTCAGCGCCTCGAGCACGACGCCGTTCGCGTACGCGCCGTCGCCGGCGAAGCAGCAGACGACCGCGTCGCTGCGCTGGTACCGGAGCGCCATCGCGGCGCCCGTCGCGATCGGCACGCCGCCGCCGACGATCGCGTTGGCGCCGAGGTGGCCGATGCGGAAGTCCGCGATGTGCATGCCGCCGCCGCGGCCGCGGCAGTAGCCGTCCTCCTTGCCGAAGAGCTCCGCGATCGTGCGGTAGGCGTGATCCTCGAGGACCTCCTCGAGCAGCGCGGCGCCACGCGCCTTCGAGCCCGGCACGCGGGAGAGCAGCTGCGCCTCGTCCATCTTGCGGATCGCGACGCACCCCTTGGCCATGCTGTCGCCGTGGCCGCGATGGGTGCTGGTGATGCGGTCCATCAGCCGCAGCGCACTGCACGCGCCCACCGCGGTGCCCTCCTGGCCGATCGAAACGTGCGTCGGGCCGCGGTAATTGAAGTTCGGCAGCGGCTCGTAGGCGCCGGAGCGCATGCGGACGATCATGTCCTCCACCTCGCGGACCATCAGCATGTCCTCGAGGAGGTCGAGCGCATCGGCCTTCGTCATGCGCTTCGCCTTCAGTTCGTCCTTCAGCGCGCCCTTGTAGGCGTACGCCGGGATCGTCCCGCAGTCGATCGTGAACGGCGTGAAGTCGGGCTTCCGGTTGCTCAGGTAGGTCGGCATGTCGTTCGGCTCCTTTTCAGATTCCCAGGTTTCAGGTGTCAGGAAGAGAAGTTACAAGTTCCAGGTTTCAAGTTCCAAGTTGGGTCACTCATCCCATTCATCCAACCATCCATTCCATCCACTCATCCGTGTATCCGTGCATCCGCTAGGCCTCCACCAGCGTCACGCCGGCGTCCTTCAGGACCTTCCGCCAGTCGCGGCCGACGCCCCGGTCGGTCACGAGCACGTCGACCTGGTCCAGCCGGCCGGCGCGCGCGAACGAGACCTTCCCGAGCTTGCTGCGGTCGGCCAGCAGCACGACCTCCGCCGCCCGGCCCATCACCAGCTCCTTCGTGTAGGCCTCGGCCGGATCGGTCGTCGTGATCGACCCGTCCATCCCGAGCCCCATCGTGCCCATGAAGGCGATGTCGAACTGCAACGTCTCGAGCACGTGCCGCGTCAGGGGCCCCACCAGCGTCTGCGACAACCGCCGCAATTCACCGCCGACCAGGATCGTCCGCGGCCCCTGGCCGGACAGCTCCGTCGCCGCGCGCAGCGAGTTCGTCACCACCGTCAGGTCCGTCCGCGGCCGCAGCTCCCGGGCCAGGGCCAGCACCGTGCTGCCGCCGTCGAGATAAACCGTCGCCCCCTGCCCCGCCCGGCGCGCCGCCGCCTCGGCGATCCGCGACTTCTCCCGCGGCGCCATCCCGGCCTTGTCGTCGAACAGCGGCTCCTCCAGCCGGCTCTCCACGCTCACCGCACCGCCGTGCACCCGGCGCAGTTCGCCCCGCGCCTCCAGCGCCTCCAGATCGCGCCGCATGGTCGCCGTCGAGACGCCCAGGCGCCGGCACAACTCCGCGACGCGGATCGCCCGGGCCTCGCGCACCGCCGCGCGCACCCGCTCCAGCCGCTCCACCGCCAGTTCCCGCCCGTCGTCCATCGCAATCCGCGTGATTGAATGTGAGTGACTATAGACGCTTCGTGATTGAATGCAATCACAAAGCGTCATCGAAAGGAGAGGCCACGCGGGCCCTCGCAGCGCGGCCGCCGGGGCGCGGTCCGCGCGGCCGGGAGGGGATCACGGGGGTTGGAGCCAGACGCGGCCGCGGTAGAAGGCGGGGCCGTTGGTCGGGGGGGATTCGAGCAGGCGGACCCACTGGT
>CAYODK010000104.1:0-18137 GCA_964402695.1 uncultured Verrucomicrobiota bacterium | reverse complement strand
TCGGATCCGGCCGCGGCCCGCGGCGCGGCGCCACGGCGTTCGGGCAGTCCGCCGGCGATCCACGCGCGCAGCACGTCGAGTTCCCCGTCGGGTCGCTTCGGCGAATCCGGCGGCATGAACGGTTTCTCGACATGCGCAACCACCCGCAGCAACCGGCTGGCATCCGGGGCACCGGGCACCACGACAGCCCCGCCCGCGCCGCCCTTCCTCAGCGCCGCGTAGGTGGAAAGGTCCAGGCCGCCGCCCGGCCGGTCGGCTCCGTGGCAGCCGATGCACTGCGCGCGCAGGATCGGCAGCACGTGGGCCTCATACGTCGGCGCCTCCGCGGCCGCGCACGCCGACCCCATCCCCCAGGCAAGCCCCGCGACCGTCCACCGCCGCAGCCCGCCCCACCGCCCGACCCCTGCCTTGCGAAATGTCTTCATCCGTCTCCACGGGCGAAAGGCCGCCGGCCGGCCCCTTCCCGCCCGTCCCGGAGTCTAAAGGATGGACCCTGAAACTCCAAGATCCGCGCAAAGGCCCCCGCGCGGCGCAACTCAGTGGGGCTGCTGTAGCCGCGATCGTCGATCGCGGCCTTGGAGTTTCTCACTTCCCTCTTCCGGAGCGATCCACCTCCCGTTTCGTCCCTGATCTGGATCTAACTGAATCGTTTCCGCTGAGGCTCAGGGACGGGGACGCCGGTCCTGCCAATCCGGGTTCCGCGCCTTGTACTCCTGGAACGCCGCATACTCGGCGGCGACGATCCACGAATCGCCGTTCGCGTCGATGACGGGAAAAAGCCACTCCCATCCCGGCTTCCCGCGATCCCATTCCGGACGCGACACGCGATCGTCCCCGTCGCGGTCGCAGAGATCGCGCAGCGCGCCGAAGGTCAGGCCGTCCGACGAGGGCCGCGCGCCCGGCGGGGGCACGGGTCCGTCCCAGACCAGCTTCTGCCCGGCCTTCTCCAGGGCCGCGCGCAGCGCCGCGGGGTCGACGTCCTGCACCGCCGCGCCCTCCGCGAGCGCGTGGACCGCGGCGATGCCGGCCGATTCGCCGCAGATCATGAAGACCGGCTCCATGCGCGCCGACGCGTAGCCGAGGTGCGAGGCCGAGAAGCAGACCGGCACGAGCAGGTTGACGCACTCCGCCCGCACCGGCGTGATCGCGCGGTACGGGATCGGGTACGGGACGTCCGTCGGCCCGCGCCCGCCGCCGATGAACATCTTGCCCTCGAGGCCGACCCAGACCCGGCCGTCGCGCTCGAAGGCGATGCGCCGCGCCGGGTAGGTGTCGATGCCGTACTGCGCGAGGCCGATGGGATCGTCGACCTTCGTCCGGTTGTAGACGTCGTGCGCCGTGATCGTATACGGACCCTTCAGCCGCCGCGCGACGCGGATGTAGAGCTGGTGCGGCCAGCCCCGGGTGTCGGAGTGGAATCGGGGGTCGAGCCCGATCGCCGCCGTCTGCCGCCGGAACGCCTCGGGCACGCGCGGATCGGCGCTCATGAACGCGTGCAACCCGCGCAGGTAGTCCTGGTGCAGCTTCCACACGCGCGCCTTCGCCGCCCAGTCGCCGGCGGCGTAGTCCTGGCTGACACCAACCGGCGACATCGAGAAGAGCGAGTCGCGGTGGTAGTTCCACTCGCCCGAGTTCTTCCAGCCGGGGAAGATGCGGCCCAGGCGGATGAACAGCTCCTTCCCGTCCGGAATCGTCTTCACCAGGTGCTCGACGTAGCGGCCGACCAGCTCAAAATCCTGCGGGCGGTAGCCCGGCGGCGGCGTGATCGGGATCCGCTTCGCGGGATCGTCGGTCGTGTAATAGCGGTAGTTGTAGGCCTGCGTGAACCCGTCGGCCGCGCCGGTCGGCAGACCGTGGTCCTTCTCGACCCACTTCAGGAGCCCGCTTGAAGGATCGCCGGGCACGACGAAGGGATCGATCGGCGCCGCCTCCATCGGCGGCTGCACGCCTGCATACGGCTCGCCGTGCTCGTCCGCCGACTCGCGCCCCACCCGCCATGAGACGCCGGAGGGGGGCATCAGGTCGCCCTCGTAGCTGGCGTCGATGAAGACCCTGGCCTCGACCCGCAGGGCCGCCCGCGTCGTGGGTTCGGCCGGCGGACACCCGAGGTCGTCGAACGGCGCACGATCGAAGACGGCGGCGGCGATGGACGCCCCCCGCTTCTCGCACGACGCGATGCGGTGCTCAAAGACCACCTCGATCCCGTGCTCGCGCAGCAGGGAGGCGAAGTCCTCGCGCACCTTGAGCGGGCTCATCGTCGCCATGGTCCCGCGAACGAGCCGGTCGCCGTCCCACTCCGGCGATCCGAGCGTCCGCAGCAGCTTCCGCGTCAGCCCGCCGGTCGCCGCGTAGTTCGGGCAGTCCTGCATGGGCTTGAGGCCCGCGCCCAGCATCCCGCCGACCCAGCGGCCCGGCTCGACGATCACGACCGACCGCCCCTCCCGTTTCACCGCCACCGCCGCCAGGATCCCGCCCGGTGTCGCGCCGTAGACGCAGACGTCCGCGGACCTCGTCTGCGGCGCCGCCCCCGCCATCCCGCCCGCCGCAACCGCGACCACCAGGCCCCACCCGGCCCTCCAAGCAAATCGCATCATGGACTTCATTCCTTCTTCCTCGTATTACCGGGCTTTTACGCCACCAAGCAAGCCGAAACAGGCCCGGAACAGCTCCGGAACACCCCGGCCGCGCCCGGGAACTTCCGGGATATGCGCCGCGTCGCATATCCTCGTAATGGAGAGGTTTTACGCCACGCCAGGACTCCAACGCCGACCGCCGTCTCCACCGCGCCGGCGCCTGCGGCCAGTCTCCCAACCCCCTGGCGCACAGCGCAAAGCTTCGATCACGAAACCGCTTGAACCCGTACGCCGGCAGGCGCAGCATCGTCCGCAAGGTGAACGGATGGAGGATGGCAAACCAAGGCCGGATCGACACGGAACCGCGAAAAGCGACTGGTCGTAGAATTTACGTTCGCTGAAGGAAGATGATGTTCTTGAGCCATGGCATAAGGACAATGCGGAGATGGGAAAGGGAGAGGCCGGACGTTCGGCATATGATGACAAAAGGTTGACAATCGGCAGACAATATCGGATGCTTCGTGCATGGAAACGATACGCTGGGACGAGCGGAAAAACAGTTGGCTGAAGCAACATCGTGGCATCTGTTTTGAGCAAGCCGCCGTGTGCTTGGCGTCCGAGCGAGTTCTCGATATCACCGATCATCCGAACCAGGAGCGCTATCCGGGGCAGAAGGTGGCGGTGATCGAGATCAACGGTTACGCGTATCTGGTTCCGTACGAATACGCCGGCGGAGAAGTCATCCTCAAGACGATGATTCCAAGCCGGAAGGCAACGCAGAAGTATATCGGAGACTCGGCATGAGCGACGTGAAACTGGACCGGGAAGAGAAGAACCTATTGGAGTCCTTTGAACGAGGGGAATGGGTCTCTGTCCGCGATCGAAAGACGGAGATTGCCCGACTCGGCACTGCGGCACGGGCGACCTTGCGCAAGAATCGGCGCATCAATATCCGTCTGTCGGACCGCGACGTGATCGGCCTCCAAGCGAAAGCGGCAGAAGAAGGCATTCCCTACCAGACGCTCATCTCCAGCGTGCTTCACAAATTTCTGGCCGGCACTCTAGGGGCGACCGAAATGGGATGGCCGAACAAGGCATCGCACCGTACCACCAACCCGCGGCGGGTTGGTGTCCGGTGAACGCCGCCGTTCGCCGGCGGAAGATGGATGATGGATACGACTCCGGAGGCGTGCTACATCGTCGTACATGTGAAGACGGGAAGGACGCACTCATGACAACGATGACAATTCGGCTGCCGGAGCCGTTGCGCAACGACCTGAAGAAGCTGAGCAGGGAGGAGCACAAGGCGGTCAGTGACATTGTCCGTGACTCGCTCCGCCGGCACGTGGCAGTTCAACAGTTCAGGTCCCTGCGCCGGAAGATCCTTCCTTTTGCCGAGGCCCAGGGTCTCGTGACGGACGAAGATGTTTTCACGGCGTTGTCATGAGGATCTTTCTGGACGCCAACGTGCTCATCGCGGCCGTTCGCAGGCCGCGGGTTGTGCGACGCCCTCTTGGAACTCTGCGTCGAGGAGCACGATCTGATCGTATCAAGCGAGTTGTTGGATGAGGTTCATCGCAAACTGATCAAGAAGATCAAACTGCCCGAGTCCCTGGCGCGCGAGTTCTGCGGCAACCTGCGGCGCAACGCGCGGATGGCGACGCCGGTGGACGTTGCGGAGGACGCGTGCCGTGATCCGAAGGACCTCTACCTCCTTGGCCTATGCGAGTCGACCCACGCGGATTTCCTCGTGACGGGCGACAAGGATCTGGTCGAATCGGGGTGGCGTGGCCCCACGAAGATCGTCACCCCACGCCAGCTCTGGGAGCACTGCGGTCAGAGATGACGGCGGCGAATCGGTCGCGGATGGGGTCGCGTCCATCAATGCAGGTGTTGCATTCCCAGATCGAAGCATCGTCGATTCCGGGGCGCCTTGGCTTGGTCAGGGATTCGGGCCCGCCCTGGCGCCCGTCCAGTCCGGGGTGGGGCGAATGCACACGCAGGCTTGCATGCATCGCCGCTCGTCGGCTACCATCGGGCCGATGAGGCACGCGCGGGATGGGGCGATCCCGGGCAACCACGGGAGGAGGTGGTTCCATTGGACAGGGAGGAATGATCCGGAAGGTCAATCTTGTTGATCGGTCTCATCGAATCCACCCATGGGAGAATTACAGATGAAGAAGATCCTGTCAGTCGTCGGCGTCCTCGCCTGCTTGAACCTTGCGGCATCGGCCGAGATGCGTGTCGGCCCCTTCCTGTCGGCCATGGTCGCGACCGGGGATGATTCCGGAGAGGCGTTCGGAGGGGGCGGGAAGTTCGAATGGCTCTCGTCCATCAACCTCGGGGCGGACGCGCGCGTCGGCTATCTGAACGACGGCGATATTGGACTGGTCCCCCTGATGCTGGGCCCGACCTACGTCGTTCCCATCCAAGACGTGGCGCTGACCCTGGGCGCGGGGTTCATCTACGGAATTCCCACGGACAACGACTACGATTCCGCTCCGGGCTTCTACCTGTCCGCCGGCGTGCGCGGGCGGATCTCCGACGACATGGAGTGGTTCGCCGAGCTGCAATACGTGGATGTCCAGGGGGACGATAACGAGAAGACCACCTACTACCCCTGGGGATACAGCTACGAATGGAATAAGATCGACTTCACCGGCATCGCCCTGCATGCCGGCGTGCTCTGGAAGCTCTAGAGGATCCCGTCGCGAGGCGGGCCGGATGGTAGGAGGGGACCCGGCGGGCGGCGGCCTCGGCGGGCGTATGGGCCTCGAATGCCGGCTGGATTTCGTGTCCTTTGCGCGGTCGTTTGGGGCAGAATGGCGGCCGGGAAGGAGACCGCGCCATGAGGTCCATCGTCTGTTTCTTCGCCCGCAGGGTCCTCTTGGGCTCCTGCGCGGCGGCGGGTCTTGCCGTTCTCGTCGCCGGGGGAGCCGGGGCGGCCGACACGGTCGGCGTCCGGCCGTACGAACTGGACTGGGCCCACCGCGTCACGGACGATGTGCCGGCGCTGGTCGACTTCGAGGTCCCGGCGGAGTGGACCGTCCAGGCGCGCAACGCGGCGGCGTCCTTCGCCCGGACCCGCCGGCAGCAGATCTGGGGGCAGTGGGTCGGCGAACTGACCTACCGCGGCACGAACGCCGGCCCGGAGATCCGCATCGGCCCCCCAACGCCGGTCCCTGTCGCCGCCCCCTTTGATGCCGTCCAGGCCTGGGTCTATGGCAACAACTGGGGCTACGCGCGCGACGCCTCCACGCCGCCGGTCAGCCTCGCGATGCTCTTCCGCGACGCCAAGGGCGAGTTCGAGATTCCGATCGCCACCGTCAACTGGAAGGAATGGCACCTCTGCCGGCGGCGGCTTGACGCGGCGCAGATCGACCGCGTCCGGTGCGGCGGCGCGGCTTTCGCCGGCCTGGTCGTCCGCGGCGCGAGGAATGCCGCGGACCGGACGATCTGGTTCGACAACCTCGCCGTGCTGACCGAGACCTTCGCCCCGCTGACGTTCTCCGCGCGGCCGCGGCGCGGGATCGATCCGCCGCCGGGCGGCATCGCGGGCGTCAACACGGGCGATGGCCGACTCCCCTTCCCCGCCCGGCCCGAGACGATCCTCCCGCCCGCGCTCGACCCGCGGTGCCGCGTCACCGCGCTGCGCGAGGGCGATGCCTTCCTCTTCACCAGCGACAGCCGCGACGGCCGCGTCACGTGGCGCTACACACCGGTGACCGGCACGTTCGACGATCTGGAGGTCCGATGCGACGGCCGCGGCGGGGCGATCCGTCCCTGCGTCGGCGGCGGGATCCTCCTTGCCGCCCCGGCCGGCGAGGCGGTCGCGCCGGAGCGCATCGAACCGCGCGGCGTCGACTTCACGAACGGCGTCGTCACGGCGCGCTGGCGCATGACGGCCGGCGCGACGGCGGCGGACGTCACCTTCACGGTCCGAATGCAGGCGCGGTCGCTCGTGCTCGACGTCGCCGCGCCCGGCGGCGCGGTCGCCGAGGTCCGCTACGGATGCGCCACCGGGATCGAGGACCCGCGCCTCGTCACCAATCCCTACCTGCTGCTCGACCGCGGCCACCCGGCGGTCGTCGTGTCCGGCCCTGTCGCGAAGCCCCTCTTCCTGACCGGCCACACCGACGTGTACCTCTCCAACGCCTCCGTGCCGTGGGCGGCGCCCGCGATCGCGACGAACGGCGTCGTCTACAACGGCGGCACACGCTACGTGCCGCGCACCGACGGCGTCCGCAACGGCTGCTTCGAGCGGCTGTTCCTGGTCCTGTCGACGCGCTACGAGGAGATGCTGCCGGTCGTCGCGAACCCGGTCTCGCCCTGGAAGCATGTCACAGGCACGCGTGTCTGGCGCGCCCACGGCGCGTCGAACCGCGAACAGGACGCCGCCCGCTGGCGCGACGTCCACCGCCACGGCATGACGCAGGTCGTCGTGACGGACCACGAAAGCGGCTGGCGCGACGGCGGCGAGAGCTTCACCTTCCGCACGCGCGCCGCGCCCGGCAAGGGCGGCGACGACGGACAGTTCCGATACGCGCGCCTGATGCAGGACGAGCTCGGCTTCGTCTACGGCCCCTACAACAACTTCACCGACTTCGCGCCGGTCAACGGCTTCTGGACGCCCGACCTGGTCTCGCGCACGGCGGAGAACCAGCTGCAGGGCGCCTGGATGCGCTGCTACGCGCCCAAGCCCGCCCGCGCGGTCGAGTTCTGCGAGCGGCTGGCGCCCGAGATTGAGCGCAAGTTCGGCTTCAGCACCGCCTACTGCGACGTGCACACGTGCGTCTCGCCGTGGTCGCGCGTCGACTACGATGCCCGCGTCCCCGGCGCCGGCACCTTCGCCGCCACCTTCTACGCCTACGGCGAGATCATGCTGCTGCAGAAGGCGGCGTGGGGCGGCCCGGTCTACTCCGAGGGCGGCCACCACGCCTTCTACTGCGGCCTGACCGACGGCAACTACGCGCAGGACCAGCGCTACCGTCCCGCCGAGAATCCGTGGCTCGTCGACTTCGACCTCCGCCGCCTCCACGACCTCGGCTGCAACTTCGGGATGGGCAATCCGGACATGTTCTTCGCCGGCGACGTCAAGCGCGGCCGGCGCACGCTCGCCGGGGACGATGAATGGCTCGACCACTTCCTCGCGGCGACCGTCGCCTTCGGACACCCGGGCTTCCTGACGCTCGACGGAGGCATGCCGAACGCGCTGCGCGGCTACTACATGCTCCAGCAGCTCCACAGCCGCTACTGCCTCACCAACGCCGACTCGATCCGCTACGCCGACGCGGACGGCCGCCTGCTCGACACCACCGCCGCGGTCGCCTCCGGCGCCTACCGCCGCTCGCAGATCGTCACGCGCTACGCCGACGGCACGATCACCGCGGTCAACGGCCATCCGGACGAGCGCCTGCGGGTGCGCGCGTTCGGACGCGATCTCGACCTGCCACCCCGCGGCTACGCGGGGTGGACGGAGGACGGCGCGATCGAGGTGTCGAGCGGCGACCGCGACGGCCGCCGTGCCGACTACGCCGCGACGCCGGCCTATCTTTACGTCGACGGGCGGGGCCGCTTCACTCGGTTCGCGCGCGCGGCGTCCGACGGCATCGGCATCTGCCGCTTCCTCCCCGGCGGCGCCGCCGAGGTGATCCCGATCGCTGGGGCCGACTGCGGCTTCGCGTTCGACGCGGCCTCGGCGGTGGCGCTCGACCGCGAGACCCGCGAGATCGGCCCGGCGAAGGTGCGGCGGTCGCGCGGCCTGACGTTCGTCGCGCCGGTCACGAACGCGTTCAGCTACCGCCTCATACCCGGCCGGCCGGCGGGCCGGGAGCTGTCGTGCGCGCGCGACGGGGTCGTACCCGGCGAGACCGTGGTCGTGAGGGGCCGCGAGCGCCATGAGTTCACGGTGCCCGTCGACGCCCGGCCCGGCCAGCGGCTATGGCAGACCTTCGAGGGCGCCTGGATCGACTTCACGGTGGTTCCACTCGTCGACGCCGAGGTCTCGCTCCTCTCCACGGGAGACCGCCCTGGAGGGCCGACCTCCTCGTCGGCCGCGGCCCGGACGGAGCCGGGCCCTCCAGCCGCCGCGCTCACAGGCGACACGTTGTCCATCGCCATGACATCTCGCGCTCCCAGGACCGGGGAGTTCACCGTCACGGCGGGCCCCCATGCCACGAAGCTCACCCTCGCGCCCGGACGGCCGGCGGAAGTCCGGTTCGACCTGGGCGTTCCCGGGCGCGAGGACGCGCAGTGCTGGGACGTCCGCATCGTCGCCGGCGGCCTGTCGAACTCGCTCGCCATCGGCCTGCGGACCGTCCGCGAGGTCGTGCGGCTGGTTCCCATGCCCGAGTCCTTCGAAGCCGGTATGCACCTGCGCGGGAAGGCGCCGACGCACGACTTCGGATCGACGCGCGGCTACGCCCGGCGCGGCTCGGTCACCTGCGACGGCGCGGACCGCGAGGGGATCGCCATGCATCCGCCCTACGACGGCGCGACCGGCGGAACCTTCGCCCTCTTCCGCGGCGTGCGGCTGCCTGTCGCGCCGGCCGCGGCGTTCCGCGCGCTGGTCGGCAAGGGCGACGGGAGCGACCGCGGCGACGGCATCCTCTACCGCGTCCTGGTCGCCGAAGCCGGCGGGGGCGAACGCGAGGCTGCGTGCGTGACCGTGACCAACCACGCATGGATCCCGATCGAGGCCGATCTGACCCCGTGGGCCGGCCGCGAGGTGGCGATCCGCCTCGTCGCGGATGTCGGCCCGCGCGACAACTCCAGCGGCGACTGGGCCGGCTGGGCTGACCTGCGCATCGAGAGCCGCGAACCGCAGCCGCTCCGCGCCCTCGTCGACTCACCGGAGGCCCTGCGGACGGAGCCTCCGCCCCACCCGTGCGCGGGCCTCACGCTCGACATCGTGCGCAAGGCGGCGCGGGCCTGGCTGCGCTACGAGGGCCAGGGATTGCAGGGCCCCGGTACGCACGAGACGCGCGCCGTGATCAACGGCATCGACATCGGCCCCATGGCCCCGGCGGGCGGCAGCGAGACCGCGAACCAGTGGTCCCCGACCGTCGGCGTCCCCCTGACGCGCGAGGCCATCGAATCGCTCGGCCGCCGCAACCGGTTCGAGCTGCGGAACCCCGGGGGCGACCACTTCAAGATCCGGCGGATCTGGATCGATCTGGAACTGGCCGGCGGCCGGCGGGCGGCAACCTCGATCGCCGCCGCGACGTGGACGCAGCCGCCCACCTGGCCGCACGGCGAGGGCATCCGGGTGCCGGCCGACGAGGTCATCGCGACGGACCTGTGGTTGGACGTGGGGCCGTAGCGCGAAAGGGTGCATAACGGATGGATGGGAGGATGGGTGGATGGAAGGATGGATGGATGGATGAACCTGGAAGGAATGGAGAGCACGCCATCCATTCATCCAATCATCCAAACATCCGCCCGGGTCACGCCATCCACGCGCGGGGGCGTGACTTCGCGGCGGCGATGGCCTTCGAAGCGAAGGCGACGTCCTCGGCGATCTGGAAGTCGAACATGCCGACAACGCAGAAATCGGCGCCGTTCTCGAACGCGTGCTTGAAGCCGGCCTGCGGCGGGATGCCGCCGGCGGCGAGGACCTTGTAGGCGAGCCACGGTTTCCTGATGTCCTTCATGAACGCTATGGTCTCGTCGCAGTCCTTGCACCAGTAGTTGTCGCCGCCTCGACCGTAGTTATCGATGACATCCTTCGTCTGGTCCGGCCGGCGCGCCGAGGCATAGTCGTTGCCATGCAGCGTCTTCATGTAGAAGTCCGGCCCGATGCCGGCCTTCTCGCAGGCCATGGCGGTGCGGAGCTCGTGACCCGCGACCCCGCAGGGGATCTCGTTCGCCTGGACCTTGATCACGAAGTCGCGGATCTGCGCGATGCCCGCGTCGCCCTCGCGCGACCACTTGTCGCCCAGGTTGCCGACGAGGAGGATCGCGGTCGCGCCGGCGTCGACGGCCTCCTGGATGCAGCGGTCCATGCCCTCCGGCTTCCCGTCGAGCTGGGCGATGAACTGGATCTTCCCGCCCTGGGCCATGTACTTCTTGTAGATCTCCAGCGCGCGGCGGTCGGACGGGTTGAAGATCATCGTGTTGACGCCCTGCTGCTCGCAGAGCGCCCAGGTCTCCATGATCTTCTGCTCGGTGAAATAGGCCTTGAGGAGCTTCGAGACGTAGACGAGGTCGCGGCTGTGCGCGTACCCGCTGATCAGGTTCCCACCGCAGATGATGCGGCTGACGGAGGCGCTGCCGAGCTTCCCGCAGGGCATCGCGCCCGCGGCCCCCGGCGTGGGGCCCGTCGCCGTCGCCGGGCCGGCCTGGGCCATCAGGTTGCGTTCCTCGTGGCTGACGACGAGCGGGGTGGCCAGCGTGGCGGCCATCGAGGCCTTCAGGAACCGGCGGCGGCTGTGTGTCGTCATGCGGTGACTCCCGGTTGACGGCGCCCTTATCCCCGAATCCACGACCCGTGGCAAGGCCGGATGACCGGCCCCGCCGTCCCGCCCCGTCAGGCGGGGACGGGGAAAGCCGGCGGAAGATGCGCGCGAAGGTACGGCGCCAGTTCGTCCATGCCCCGCAGGCGGACCGTCGCCGCCGTCTCCGCCCCGGGGTGCACGCGAACGGTCACGGCGCATCCGGCGCGGCGGCCGGCCTCGATGTCCTTCTCGGAATCGCCCACCATCCAGGACCGCGAGAGGTCGAGGGCGTGCGTCGCGGCGGCCTCGACGAGCATGCCGGGATTGGGTTTCCGCCGGGGGTCGTCATCGGTCGTGGCCGTGCAGACCCGGATGTCCGCGAGTTCCAGCCCCTCGCCGGCGAGCGCGCCGACGAGTCCGTCGTGGATGCGGTCCAGCGCGGCCTGCGACATGATGCCCCGCCCCACCCCGCGCTGGTTCGTGACGACGACGGGGGCATAGCCGCGCTCGACCACGACCCGCAGGGCGTCCACGAACGCGGGCAGCAGGTGGAAATCCTCCCATCGCTCGACGTACCCGGGCCCGGGGCTCGCGTTGACGATCCCGTCACGGTCGAAGAAGACCGCCGGCCGGAGGGCGTTCATCCCTGATCCTCCCTGCGCCACGACGACGTGAACCCGTCGGAGACGCGAATCCAGATTGCGGCGGCGGCGCCGGACCGTCCCGCGGGCGCCGGGCGCGTCCATTCGGGGATCGGGCCGCCGGGCGGTTCCGCGATCGCGGCGTCGGTGTAGACGGTCGTCCCGCGCACCGCCGTGAACCCGACCCGGCCCAGCGGGCCCGGGGCGCCGGGCATGCGGCAGACCCGCTCATCGTCCACGAATCCCTCGATGGCGCCGTCGTCCGCCGCGCGGACGGACAGCCGGATCGTCGTCGACGGCGCCGCGGGCGCGCCGCGCGAGACGCGCACCCTGACGTTCGTGCCGGCCAGGTCGCCCATGCACCACGCGCTCCGGTCGGGGACCCAGCCGAAGAAGCAGGCCCCGGTCGACATCGAGGCCCGGTACGCGAGCCCCACGGGTTCCGGCCCGGCACCGCCGCCGGCGGACCCGGGGATCCACCGCGCCGTGAACTCACGGTCCGCAGAGCCGGGCAGAAGGACGAGGTCGATCCGGTTCGACAGGCCCGCGGAAAGGGTCAGGTCCCCGCCGCGCATCGACACGGCCGCCCCGGCGGTCTCGATCCCCGCCGCGGCGGCGGTCCGGGCGGACTGCGGCCAGGGCGCGCGATACCATGCCGGCGTGAGCGCATCGCCGTCGGGATCGCTGGCGGCGGCGGAAAGCACGTCCTTCCCCTCCGCGCTCCGCACCACGCGCAGACGGTCGATCCGCGGCGGCCGGTTGGAGGTGGCGAGGTCGATGCGGACGGGAACGGAGCGGACGGGAACGCCGTCCGCATACACGGCGAGCGCCTGGAATTCGGCGGGGCCGTCGCCGAGACCCGACAAATCCAGCCGAAGGTCCGCGGGGAACGGACCCGCCGTCTCGGCCAGTTTCCGCCCTCCCGCGAACACGCCGACGCCGCGCGGCGAGCCACCGGCTGACACGCGCATCGTGAGGGGCCGAAGGCCGTCACAGACGGACCCGGACGCCGGCGAATCGATGTGGACGGATCGACCGCCGGACCGCACCTGGAAATCGGATTCCGCGAAGGCCTGTTCCTTGACGAAGCCGCCCCGGTAGGCCACCGCGCGCATGCGGTGATGACCGCCGGCCAGCCCCGACGCGGCCACCTCGATGCGGCTGGCCGGCCCGTATCCCACGCGCCGTCCGTCGAGCAGGAACATGTACATGGTGTTGCTCGCCGGAGGATCCGTCACGGTCCGGAACGCGATGCGGTCGCCGGACTCCTCCCGCTCGATGCGCACGGCGAACCCCGTCGCGCCCGGCGCGGCCAGCGGATCCCCGACGGCGAAGAGTTGCAGCGGGCACATCACCGACTGGGCGTAGCACTCCAGCAGCGTGCATCCGCGGGCCTGGTGCGCGAAGAACCGGGCCGACGGAAATTTCGTCCAGATCGAGTACGGCTCCACCACGGTTCCGGCCGCCGTGCTGGCGCCGGCCTGCAGCCACGCCGTGAGCTTCGTCTGCGCGGGATGGTGGAAGGATGAGGCGAAGCTCGTGAGGTGCTCGCCCATGGCGCCGGGGGCGAACGAGCGGATCCCGGACGGCACGGGCCCGGCCAGTCCGGCCATCACGCCGGCCACGCGCGAGGCGCCGACGGGGAAGTTGGACGAGACCGAGACGCGCATGCCGAGGCTCTCGAGTTCCGCCGCGGCCTGCGGGAACTGCCACTGGCGGCACCGCGCCCGGATGTCCGGCCCGGTCACCAGGTGCACGGTGCCCCCCCGCCACGCCTCCCCGGGGCGTCGCCCGTCGTCGAGCACCCGCAGCGCGGTGGCGCGATCGGTTCCGCGCGCGCCGCAGTACGCGAGTGACATGGAGGGAACGGGCATGCGCCCGCCGAGCGTCTCCGCCAGGACCTCCATCGAGACGGATGCCGCCATGGCCCCGGTCGGCGCGACCGGCCCGCGGAACAGGACCGAGGCGTACAGGCCGGTCGCGATCATTCCGGACGGAGGGACATCGCCGCGAAGGAACGTGGCGCCGTGCAGGGACATCGGCGGCTGGGTCTTGACCCTCACAGGAAAGTCGGCCGAGTACACCCACGCGAGGACGCGATCGCCGATCCCCCGCGAGGCGACGGCGGCCCGGGCAGGATCGAGGATCAGCCCGCGGAACTCCTCGGGGGAGATCTCGGCCTCCGCCGCCCGGACGGAGTCCGGCAACTCGAGGCGCACGACGTTCTCCGGCGGAACGCCGCGGCCGGCGGCGTAGCGGGTGGCGATCTCCCGCGAAAGAGGCGAGGATTCGTTCACCAGCAGCAGGATCTCGTGGGGTCCCAGGCCCGGCGCCGACACGATCGCGGCGAGGACGACGCCCAGGATGATCGGAGCGATGCGCATGGGGATGGATGATAGTACGGCACGGCGGAAGGATGGAAGGACGGAAGAGTCGATGGCCGTCCTGCGTCCTTTTCGGCGCCGGAATCGGATTGACGGCCCCGAGCGCACCGCCTAGACTCCGTCGGCCAAAAGGCACGAACATGAGCATCAATCCCGGCACCGACACCTTCATGGCCGCGTTTCCCCACGAGGCCCTGACGTTCGACGACGTCTCGCTGATCACGCAGTACAGCGATTTCCTCCCGCCGGAGGCCGACATCCGCAGCCGCCTGACGCGCCGGATCACGATGAGCATCCCCTTTGTCAGCGCCGCGATGGACACGGTCACCGAGGCGCGCATGGCCATCGCCATGGCCATGATCGGGGGCATCGGCATCATCCACAAGAACCTCTCCCCCACGCAGCAGGCGGAGATGGTCGATTCGGTGAAGCACCACCTGAACGGGCTCATCTCGGAGCCCGTCACCTTCCGCGACACCGACAGCCTCCAGACGCTGCGCGAGCGGTGCCAGAAGAACGGCTACACGTTCACCGGATTCCCGATCCTCGACGCGAAGGGGAGCCTCGTCGGCATCCTGACCTCGCGGGACGTCAAGTTCTCGCACAACCCGGACGTCCCGATCTCCGAGGTCATGACCCGCAAGGTCGTCACCGCCCCCCCGGGCACGACCCTCCAGCAGGCCTACGAGATCATGACCCGGCACCGGATCGGCAAGCTGCCGCTGGTGCGGGGCCGGAAGCTGGTCGGCCTGTACTCGTACACCGACGTGCAGACGCTGATCCGGAACGTGAAGCCCCACTACAATCGCGATGCGAAATACCGTCTCCGCGTCGGCGCGGCGGTCGGCCCCGGCGATCATGTCCGTGTCGAGGCGCTGGCCGAGCGGGGCGTGGACGTCGTCGTCGTCGACACCGCCCACGGCCACAGCAAGGGCGTGATCGAGATGACCAAGTGGGTGAAGAGGAAATTCCCCGACCTGGACGTCATCGCCGGCAACATCGCGACCTCCGAGGCGGCGCTGGATCTCCGGAAGGCCGGCGCGGACGCCGTGAAGGTCGGCATCGGCCCCGGGTCCATCTGCACGACGCGGGTCGTCGCCGGCGTGGGGGTGCCCCAGATCTCGGCGATCTACGCGTGCGCGAAAGCGCTCGGCGACAGCATCCCCGTCGTCGCCGACGGCGGCATCCGCCACTCGGGCGACGTGCCGAAGGCCCTCGTCGCGGGCGCCAACACGGTGATGATGGGCGCGGCCATGGCCGGAACCGATGAAAGCCCGGGCGAGAAGATCATCCACCAGGGCCGCCAGTACGTCGTCTACCGCGGCATGGGCAGCCTCGACGCGATGCGCGCCCGCGAGGGAAGCCGCGAACGCTACGGGCTGGCCGGCGTGAAGGAGGACGACCTCGTGCCTCAGGGCATCGAGGGCATCGTCCCCTACTCCGGCACCGTCGAACGCGTGCTCGGCCAGTTCTGCGGCGGGCTGCGCGCCTCGCTGGGCTACTGCGGCTGCCGGACGGCGGAGGACCTCCGCCGCCGCGGCCGGTTCGTCCGCGTGTCCCCGGCGGGCGTCGCCGAGGCGCATCCGCACGACATCAAGATCACGAAGGAATCCCCGAACTACAAATCCTGACGCGGAGCACGCCGCATGCACCGACGCTCGTTCCTGAAATCGGCCGCGGCCGCCGCGGGACTGGTCCAGATCGTGCCGCGCCACGTGCTCGGGGGGGACGGGCAGACCCCGCCCAGCCGGCGGATCAACCTGGCTGCGATCGGCTGCGGCGGTCAGGCCGGCCACGACCTCGGACAGATGATGGGCGAGAACATCGTGGCCCTGTGCGACGTGGACGACCGCCGCGCCGCGGACATGTTCCGCAAGATCCCCCAGGCGCGCCGGTTCAAGGATTTCCGGACGATGTTCGACGAGATGGGCGACGCCATCGACGCCGTCCTCGTCGGCACGCCCGACCACACGCACGCGGTCGCCGCGATGGCCGCGATGAAGCGCGGCAAGCATGTCTTCTGCGAGAAGCCCCTCGCCCATTCCGTCGCCGAGGCCCGCGCGCTGAGGAAGGAGGCGGCGGACCGAAAGCTGATCACGCAGATGGGCAACCAGGGGCACTCGTCGGAATCGATCCGCGTCTTCTGCGAGTGGATCCGCGACGGCGCGATCGGCGACGTGACCGAGATCCACTGCGGATGCGACGCGTTCCCCGAGATCTACTGCCAGATCCCGAAGCTCGAATCCGTGCGGAAGGAGTCGCCGCCCGTGCCGGCGGAGCTGGACTGGGATCTCTGGCTCGGCCCCGTCGAGGCGCGGCCCTACCACCCGGCCTACGTGCCGTGGAACTGGCGCGGCTGGTCCGCCTTCGGCACCGGCGCGATCGGCGACTGGATCTGCCACGTCGTCGATCCGGTCTTCTGGGCTCTCGATCTCGACATGCCCGTCTCGATCCGCGCCGAGACCGAGGGCTACGACCCCGAGAAGCACGCCGACCTCTACCCCGCGGGCTCTCGCATCACCTACGAGTTCCCCGCCAAGGGCAAACGCGGTCCCGTGACGCTCATCTGGCACGACGGGAAGATCCGGATCCCCCGCCCCGCGGAACTGGAGCCGGAGCGGAAGGTCGTCGGCACCGGTGCGGTCGTGATCGGCCGCACGGGGAAGATCATGTACGGTTCCCACGGCGCCGGCGGATGCCGCCTGATTCCCGAGACGCGCATGAAGGAGTACCGGCAGCCGGAGAAGACCCTCCCGCGGGTGAAGGGAGGCCACTACCGCGACTGGCTCGACGCGGTCCGCGAGGGCCGCCCGTCCAACGCCGGCTTCGACTACGGCGCTCGCCTGACCGAGATCGGCCTGCTCGGCGCCATCGCCATTCGCATGGGCGGCCTCAAGCTGCAGTACAACGAGAAGGCGATGCGCTTCACCAACAGCGAGGCCGCGAACCGGCTCCTCTCCCCGACCTTCCGGCCGGGCTGGACGCTGTGAGGCCGGTCCGTCTCTCCGACAGGACGCGCGACGCGGGACGTACGGTTCTCTTCGGCCTGGCGGGCGGGGCGGTCGCCGTCCTCTTCCTCCGGCTCACCAACATCGCGTACGGGGCCGTCCTGGGATCCCTGGCGCGCGCCGGCGACCCCGTCCGCTTCGCGCTGGGCAGCCTGGCAACGATCACCGTCGCCTCACTGGTCGTCGGGCTGCTGATCTTCCGGTTTCACCGGGGTGCGGCGGGAAGCGGCATCCCGGAGCTGAAGGCCGCCTATTGGAACGACATGGGCTTCGTCCCGTGGCGCGCCGCGTGGGTCAAGCTCGTCGCCGGCGTCGTCAGCCTCGGAGGCGGGGCCAGCCTCGGCCGCGAAGGGCCGACCGTCTTCGCCGGCGCCGCGGTGGCCTCGGCGCTTGCCGGCCGCCTCGGCATCGTGAAGCACAAGCGCCGCGCCGCCAGCGTCGCCGGAGCCGCCGCCGGACTCGCCGCCGCGTTCAACACGCCGCTGGCGGCGATCACATTCGTCCTTGAGGAGATCATCGGCGACCTGAACAGCCGCCTCCTCGGCGCCGGCCTGCTCGCGGCGCTCGTGGGGGCGTTCACCGCCCATGCGCTCGTCGGGCGGCAGCCCGCGTTCGACGTCCCCCTTGTCGAAGCCGCCTCCGTCCCGGCCTACCTGCTCACCCCGATCGTCGCCGCGCTGGCCGCCGGCATCGGGGTCGGATTCCAGCACGACGTTCTGGCGCTTCGCCGGCGCATGCGCGAGCGGTCCCGCATCCCCGGCTGGCTGCGGCCGCTGGCCGGCGGCTGGATCACCTGGGCCCTCGGGGCGGCCGTTTTCGCCGCCTGCGGAAGGGCAGGCGTGTTCGGCCTCGGCTACGAGGACCTCTCGGCAGCGATGAAAGATGGAATCGCGTGGCGGATCGCCCTGCTGCTTCTGGCCGCGAAGATCCCGGCCACCATCGTCTCCTACGCGACCGGGGGCTGCGGCGGAATCTTCTCACCCACGCTCTTCATGGGCGCGATGGCGGGGTTCGTCGTCGCCGGTCTCGCCGGCCTCGTCCACCCCGTCACCCCCGGCGAATCGGTGCTGCTAGCGTCGGTCGGCATGAGCGCGTG
>CAYODK010000103.1:0-18257 GCA_964402695.1 uncultured Verrucomicrobiota bacterium | reverse complement strand
GCAAGAGTTCGGGCGTGACCGACGGCGGGACGTCCAGCCGGGTCTTCGGCAGCTTCGTGTCCTGGATGCAGGAGAAGAAGGCGCCGGTGTTCGTCGTGGCCACCGCCAACGATGTCAGCCAGTTGCCGCCGGAGTTCCTGCGCAAGGGCCGGTTCGACGAGGCGTTCTTCGCGGATCTGCCCAACCCGGACGAGCGGGAAGCCATCTGGGCGATTCAGATAGCACGCCACGGCCGCAAGGCTGCGTCGTTCGATCTCAAGGCGTTGGCCAAGGGGTCGGCCGGCATGACCGGTGCCGAGATCGAGCAGGCGTTCATCGACTCCATGTACGCCGGGTTCGCCGACGGCAAGGAGCCCGGGATGCTGACCATCGGCCGGGTGCTGGCAGAGACGGTACCGCTGAGCCGGTTGATGGCGGAACAGATCGAGGCGCTACGGAAGTGGGCGCAGGGCCGGGCGAGGTTCGCCACGTCGAGGGAGGAAGCCAAAACCGGGAGGAAGATCTCGGTGTAACGGCCCACGGAGTGGTCGGGGAAGGTATCCCGAGCAGGGTGCCTTCTCTTATCCGTCAGGAGCCAGACAGCCGCCGCGACTGGCCCTCCGCACAACCCCTGTGGCATGAGTGTGTGCGAAAGGGATCGAAGGGTGGCTCTCCAGTCGCTACCCCACCCAAGTGGCTCCCTGACTGAGCGTCTCCCCGTTGCTCTCGGCACGGCCTCGTCCGACCTGCTCAACAGGATCCTCGCTCGCCTCGCCACCGCATACCACGAGCAGAGCCCTCATGACACATCATTGCAGCCCAAGCGAATCAGACGTAATATTGGCCCCAATAGGACTGCATCGGCTGCAAACGTGAACAGGGAAAGCAGGATTGAGGGATGACACAGCCAGTCACAGCAGTGCGAGTCTTCCTGGCTGCGCCGGGGGACATCCGCGAGGAACACGACGTATTCCTGGACACGGTCAGCGACTGGAACCACGCGCATTCGGCGACGCAGAGTGCCGTGCTGGAGCCAAAGGCGTGGAAGACTGATTGCTTCCCGGCTGCCGGAGACCGCCCGCAAGGCGTGATCAACCAGCAAGCGGTTGACGGCGCGGACATTCTGGTTGGCGTCTTCTGGTCGCGGTTCGGAACTCCGACGGGGGCTGCGGACTCTGGAACAGAAGAGGAAGTCCGACGATGCGTGTCGGCTGGCAAGCAGGTCTTGCTCTACTTCTGCGGTCGTGCCGTGCCGGCAGAGGCACGTGATGCAGCCCAGTTGCGTCGGCTCGCCCTATTCCGCACGGAATACGAAGGCAAGTCGCTATACTGGACTTACTCTGAACCGGCAGAGTTCGGGTGTCTCTTCCGCCAGCACCTAGCGATGGCCGTGAACAGGGTCCTGAAGTGCATGCGGTCAGACTTCATCGGAGTCGCCCCGCCACATGCGGCGGCATCACAGAATGTGGTGAGTATCTACGGCGGAACAAGCGTCAACACGACGATCAACCAGAAGTTCGAACAGCATGTGCACCGAGTCAGTCGGCGGGAGAGCCGAGCGCGTAAGCCGTATCCCGAAGGTTCTATAGGAGCCGACCTCAACATGCGGAACTACGCGCATCACCTGACTACACGCTACAACGAGCTTCGTGAAGTCGACCGTTCATACGGTCGGCAGAGCAGGTTCACCTATGGGTTCATCCACAAGCGCATTGAACAGGAATTCGGCAGCCCGACTTACTTTCTCCCAGTCTCTCTCTTCGATGCCGTCTGTGGGTTCGTGATGCGGTACATCGACGGCACTATCCAAGGCAAAGTGAACCGGGCTCAAGGGGTGCCGAATTACAGCAGTTTCGATGCGTTCCTTGCAGCCCAGTTAGCCAAGGGCCGCGCCACCGCGAGAGGACGAAAGAAGGCCTAGATGGGACCACCCGCAGTCGCGAGTCCGGATCGAAGGCGGCCGCCGCCTGCCGAATCCGGACCGGCTACGGACTACGCGGGTTTTCCTGCCAACTTGGCAGTCACCTCCGCGAGCACCGTCGTTGCGAAGCGGTTCCCGTAGTTCCTAGCGGCGGCGGAGACAGCGACATACTGGATGGCGAGGAAGACCAAGTACATCCATGTGACCTTTGCAGGGCAACCCCAGATGGCCGCCGCGAGGCCGAATGCGATCAGGAACACCGTCGAGAGCGCGGTCATGTCGCGTGTCAACAGGTAGAGCCGATGTGCGTCGGCAACCCGTTCGTTCTCTTCGTGCTCCCGGAAGAGCGTGTACCAAAGCCGGTTCTGGTCCATGGGTGCACGTGGGAGCTTGCCGTACTTTCCCGCGATGGCCGTGAGGTTTACCCGTGGGTCGTCCGGGGCAAGCCTGGTGAATGCGCGACATCCAGGCAATGGGAACCGCAGCCGCCAGAACACCAAGATAGCCTTGAGATGCGATCCGATCAGACCAAGCCCCACAACCGCAAGGAGTGGCAGGGCTGCCATGATCACGGTGTCAATGGATGTGACCCGTCGCCACCCAGCCTCAACCGCTCCCATATCGAAGGCGCGAAAGACCAGGACAGCCCAGAACAGGGCGAGGTTGAGGCTGACGAACAGGGTGATCTGTTTGCTGTTGAGTGCCTTCAGAAATGCCACGTCTGCTCTCCTGCTTATTGGCAACCAGTGTCATGCCGCCCTACGCGTCACACAGCGTGACCGGGTAATGTCGCTTGTTGAATGGATGCACCGTGCAGCCAACCCGGCCATCCGCACCCACGATCAGCGAGACGGGGCGCTCGGTGAGGTACTCGGGCTGCTCCGCAATTTCGCTCAGGCTGCGGATGTCCTGGTTACTGGGGTGCGTTGGACCATGGGGATGGTAGTGCCACTCGCCAATGTATAGTCCGGCATCACCCTGTTCCTTGGCAGCCCTATTGAGGAACCTCTGGCAGTAGGCGACATCCCTGCGGAACTCGCCCCGACTCCGCACCGCCTTCGGCCCAGGCCCTGAAGCGCCAGTCACCACCACGCCGACGCCTTTTGTCCGCTGGCCGACCAGCACGCCGCCGGTCTCTACGTCACCCGAGGCACCAGATTCCCTGCGGATGCAGTCTCGGACATCGGGTTTGATCGCCACGGAGATCGGATCTTCGGGCGCACACACGAGACACGATTCGTGAGGCGGAAGGAAACTCCCATGCAGGGCCCCGTGAATGCCGCCATTGAGGACCGGCTGCGAGAACCCATTCAACGGTTCCGATGTCCAGACCCAGTGATTTGCCTCGCTGGTCCGGCCCTGCAAGTGATCGAGGAGTATACCCGAAGCGAACGCTGCCATCAGCTTCAGATCCGCTGCGCTAGCCGGACGAATGGGGTTGTTGCACTCATTGGTAATGGTGGGCAGATTTGGGTCCGGGGCAACTGCGGGGAAGACGGGGTCATTGGCTCTGGCATAGAGAGCCAGGCAGCACTTGCAGGCGTCCCGACCGGGGATCACCCTGAAGATCCTGCCAGCCTTTCCGCCACGGAGGGATCGGACATAGAAGACGGCCTTGTTGTTGATAACCGCCTGCTCGTTGAGGAAGGCCTCGATGTTGTCATCGGCGAGCGAGGAGACGCCGATGGCGTCGTCGGCCAGGTAGTCCTTAATGTCGTGCGTGCGTATGTCAATGGGCTGTGAGTCGACGAGCGAGAAGGGATTGTGGACGAGCATCTGCATCTGCATGGCGAAGGTCTTCGGGAATTCGCTGGCGTTGAGCCCGAGAACATGCCGAACCACGTTGTTCGGGTGCAAGAGTTCATGGTCAACGAGAGTAATCCTGCCAACACCTGCTTTGGCGAGGGTGTCCGCCACTTCAGAACCGACCGCGCCGCAACCGATCACGCTGGCTCGTGCATCGCGCAGTCTGGCGCGCGACGCGCGTCCCTCATTACGCCTGTGGAAGCCGGACTCAGTGAAGGGAGTGGTGCGGGCTGCCGCAATCTCGTACTGGCGGAACTGCCCAGCCGACTCTTGCTCCGACGGGGCCAAGAGCGCCGGCATTCCGCTCGGGCGCACGATCTGCAGCACCTGCCACTCCAGGCCTCCACGCCGGTTGGGAAATCTCAGCCCGAGGTAAAGAGTGGCCTGGCAGCTATCAAGGGGAGCCCTCAGCAACCTCGCGAGCCTCGTGACGCCCTGGTCTGGTGCTCCGGGTGAGATGGCTTCTGCCATCTGCGCGATATTGGCGAACACGCTTGGCTCGGTCTCGACCGTTAGCCAATGCCCGACGATGACCCCCTTATCCAGATCAGTCGTCAGCCTTCCCTCCGCAAGCGCTTTGACCAAGTCTGGCACTTTGGCAAACAGGTGCTCCTGTGCGCCGTCAACCACGACAGGAGGATGAGCGACGCCTTCTGCATCGCTGCCGATGGTCCCCACGACTAGGTACAATCTGCGAAGGAAACTGTCCAACAAGCCCGGCTTTATGGCGACGAACAACCCCTCACTGGTATCGCGGCGGTAGAACGGGTCGGGGACCAGGAAATGGATGTCTTCGGCTCGTCGCGGATAGTGTGCATAGAAGTCAACCTCCGGGCTGTCGGGCGGCATCCTTCCTGTGCTCAATCCCGCCAGCCAATCACGAACACGCCGCAGAACGTCGCTGACTGCCAGAAGTTCAGGCCTTTCGGCGTACAGATTGTCACCCTCGATTAGACAGAGGCTGCCGTCGGCATTCTGGTGACGTCTGAAATGCCATTTGACCTTCCCAGCGACCAGTTTCCCGGCATCGCACGGTGATGTGCTCGCTACTTTGGCGAGGGCCTCCTCGGACAACACCTCCTCCAACAAGAAGACGACCGGAGGCGCATAGGGTGTAGCGTCCGGGAACACCACCAGGACTGGGTGCTTGGCCAGCTTCTTCAGGCGGACCAGCACGTATCCCGTGGAAACGAGGACATTGCCCAATCCCTGGCCCACCTGCTGGTAATCGCTGCTGCTGGCCAGATCCCGGCAAGCATCCTCAAGCCATTTCCGGTGGATCTTGAACCACTTCATCTGCTGCCCATCGGCTTGTCGTCGAGACGCGTTAGCGGGATACCGCCATAGCTCTTGGATGCCTTGCTTCCTGACGAGCCCCCGTCGCCATCCGGCTTGCGTCCGTACGTCTCGACGAGTCTCCGGTCGGTTGTCACCTCTAGGCTGCCGTCGGGGCCGACATCCACGATTACGCATTCCCGATTCGCGCCGAGATGGAGGGTGCTTCCGTCATCGACGAACTCGCCGTACAGATCGAGTGCGTCATCGTGTGGATGGCCGTGCTTGCTTTCAGACTGCTTGGGCGCACTGACGATAACGTACTCCGGCCCGATGGCCGTCATATGCTCCCTGAACGGCTCCGCGTCGTCCTCATCATACTTGAAGAACGTCCTCGACCCATGGTGGCTGGCACCGAGAACGGCAGACGGGAGCCGATCGCGGTGGTACGCGGTCAGCCCGTTGTCATCCCAGGCCTTACGGTCAGAGTCTCCGGTGTGCAGAATCCCCACCGCATTGCTTCCATAGGTGAAGCGGATGACTCCGCAATGCTCGTGGATCCGTTGATAGCGGACCTCGGGCTCCTCCTCCGCGATGTCATCCTTCACGTATTGGGCAGGGGCAAGAACATTGAAACTGACGTCGCCGACCGGATGAAGGACCTCCTTCTCCGCATGGTCTAGGGTGTTCTCGCTGCGGGTTCCCCGCAGTTCGTAGACATTCGCCGTACCCACGGCCTTCATCACAGCCTGCAGTTCCTTGTAGGCGTCCTGGTGGGCCTTCCCAGGAATGTGTCCTGAGTGCCACACCTCGCCAACACCGACCTTCTCATGTATGGCCTTAATGCCTCCCACATGGTCGGAGTGGGGGTGGGTGTTGATGAATACGTCCAGACTCACTCCTTTATCCAAGAGGTCACCAAGCAGCTTCACTAGGTCAATACCGTCGGTGGCCTCATCCATGTTGGAGTCGAGCAGGATGTATCGCCGACTCCCTCTGTCCGGGACAACCATGAGCGTCGCATCGCCTTGACCGACGTACAGGAAGACCGTCCGAAACGTCTGGGGATCGGGCGGGATGATTACTTCTTTGGCTGTGTTGCTCATCATTCTACCTCTTGTTCATGTCGCTCTTGAGGTCCGGACGACCGCTCTGCCAACCACCGATCCGCCAGAGTCCGGTAGCAGGCGTTATACTCACTGGGTGGCTCCCCTGATGGAGAGCGGGTTATCCATGTTTTCGACGCAGCCGTGTAGCGCCCGCCTTCATTTAGCACCAAGTTCACGCGGATTGGGGTAACACGTTCTTCGGCTGGACGCGCTCGATGATGTGGCGGTCCAGCATCCATGCTTCGATGGCCTGACGCCTCGCAGCGTCACGGGCTCGCTGTCCAACGGCCTTCATGCAGTTCAGTGTATACCCTCCCCAATCGACGGGCTAGCCCCATCCTTGTGCCCGTTCCCGCTCGGCCTCCTACTCCACCCTCCTCCACTGCTGCAGGCACTTCTCGGCTACATCCGCATCCTCGACCAGGATGACGTTCTCCCAGTTGTCCGTGAACCCGTTCCGGCTCCAGTTCTGCGACCCTGTAAGTACCCGGGCGCCGTCGACCACCATGAACTTGTTGTGCATGGCCGAGAACATCCCGCCCTTCTTCCCTCTGCACTGGATAGCCTCGATGCCGGCATCGCTCAGCAGCTTGATCGCGATCCCCATCTTCTCCTGGGTGGCCTGCGCCTTGTCATACTTGATCTGGATGGCTACCTGGCGCTGACGTTTGGCCTTGAGTAGGGCGTCAACAACCTCGGGCTCGGACAGGTTGTAGATGGCCGCCACGATCTCCTTGCGGGCATCACGGATCGTCTTCAGGATCAGCCCAAGCCCGTCGTCGTCGAAAGCCACCTCTACTGTGGCGCGCCCCAGCTGCGGTGGACCGGCCTGAACCGTGATGGCGAGGAAGAGCGCAAGGAGGATATGTCTCATACGGCACTCCGGTTGATCGCCGGCAAGATCGCTCGCAGCTTCTCGAATGCCCGGACCTTGGTTTCGGCATCGACGGCGTAGCGGGGTAACCGTAAGCGTCTAACCAACCCCCCTCTTGACACGGCGCGGTGCCGGCGTCAGCTCACGGGGACGGGGGGCGGGGCGGCGGGGAGGAGGATCTCAGCGTAACGGCCAACGGAGTGGCCGGGGAAGGCATCCCGAGCAGGGTGCCTTCTTCTTAGCCATCGCACTTGTATTCGCTGTAGCCATCCCGATCCGGTTCGCCATGGTGCGCTATCTCCTTTCCAAAGGAGCCAACGTACTCGGCCAATCCGCCCTTCCGGGTGGCTGGTTTTGAACTGTTCCTCACTGGCTGGTTTTCAAGTGACCGCTGGCACCGCCCTATGGCAACGGGCGTCGAAAGACGCTCTCTGGCACGTTAGAGGGCCTGCCTATGAGCTCTATGCACACTCTGCCCGATCTGCTGTCGCCGTATCGACAGCACCTAAGTTCTCTCTGCTACTCGAACGCTACCGTCCTGCGGTATGTGCGCGAAGCAGCCGCGTTCGCGGAGTTCGCGTGGCATCGCGACAGGATCTGGCCCCACACCATTCGGCCATGCGATCTGGAGGTGTGGCAGAAATCGCTGGTGGACTCGGGGCGACTTGAGTTGTCCACCGTTGTGACTCGAATGCGTGGGCTGCGGGCCTTCTTTGTCTTCCTTACCGAGACGGATGTGCTGTCCCGGGATCCCTTCACCGGCTTCCCCATGCCCCGCTTGCCGGCGTCGTTGCCCCGCGATGTGCTCACCGTTAAGGAAGCCCTGAGACTGGTCCGACCACGCGAAGGCGCTCCATGTCGACAGGAACCCCTGATGCTGGAAGTGCTGTATGCAACAGGACTGCGAGTTGGTGAGCTCTGCAGGCTTGATGTTGCGGACCTCGACTTGTCACGCCGGCACGTGCATGTGAGGCTCGGCAAGGGCGGTAAGGACCGGGTCGTACCCGTTGGACGAACGACGGTCATGAGACTCAAAGCGCTTCTGCGGCGTCGAGAGGCATCATCATCCGATGAACCGGTCTTCCTGACTCCCCACGGCGCGCGGATGACATCTGCACTCGTTCAAGCCGTCCTCCGACGAGCGGCGGAACGGTGCGCCATTCCCAAGCACGTTACACCTCACACCTTGCGACATACGTGCGCTACGCACATGCATGCCAGGGGTGCCGGCCTCTTCCACGTCAGGGATATCCTTGGCCATGCTGACGTGACGACAACCCAGCTCTACATGCGCATCGCTCCACGGGAAGCGCAACTGACACATCGACTGAAGCACCCTCGGGAGCGGACCGTTCGACGACTCCAGAGACATGGGCATGCACTGCCTGAGTCTGCCTTGCCACTTGCGACTGCCTCCTCGACTGGCACTGTTGCCGCATCGAGCGAGCCGCGCACTGGGAGTCCCGCGCGCGATACCGAGCAGTACGGCGTGCTTCATGCGGCCGGCCGTTTCATGGACAGGGAGACCTCCCAGTGGATGTCACGGTACGAAGACCATCTGCGCTTGCGGAATCGAACCGCGAAGACAATCCGCGCCCATGTCGTGCGGCTTCAGTCATTTTTCCGGTTTGCAGCGGCCCGGGGCAAGCCAAGCTACAGAACCGTCGACCGCACGCTCATCTTGGAGTACCGTAACTTCCTGGCTGGTCATGTCTCGATTCGGAAGCCGAGTTCGTGCGTCGCCGTCCGAAACCAGTTTCTTGCTGTCGTCTTGGGTTTCTTTCGGTTTCTTGCCTACCGGGAGGTCATCCCCACAAACCCCGGCAACGGTATCCGTTACGCCCGGGTGCCTATCCGGCTGCCTCGTCGCATACCCTCTCCTTCCGACATGGACCGTATCCTCGCTCAGCCCAGCATTAACACTCCAAGGGGGCTCCGAGACCGAGCCATTCTTGAGGTGCTGTATTCATGTGGTCTCCGGAAGGAGGAACTCATGTCTCTGACCATCCCGGCGGTCAACCTGGAGGAGCGACGCGTCGAGGTCTGGACCGGCAAGGGGAGCAGGGACCGCGTTGTGCCTATGGGCGCAATGGCCGTGCATTACGTCCGCCAGTACATTGATCGGGCACGCCCTTTCCTAGTCAGGCCCGATTCCCCTACCGATATGCTCTTCCTGAGCCGTTCGGGGAAGCGGCTATCGAAGAACTCCTTGTTGGAGATAACCCAACCGTACGCGGCATCAGCGGGACTTGGCTCTGCGGGCATCACGCCGCACACCTTTCGCCACGCCTTTGCCACGCACCTGATCCAGAACGGGGCTAATCTCAGACACGTGCAGGAGATGCTCGGCCACGCAAAGATATCGTCCACCCAGATCTACGTCCACCTCACTATTGCAGACCTAAAGCGCGTTCATCACAAGACACACCCGATTGGGTGACTCGGAGCGAGCACCCGAGGGTCATTGCGGCAGAGCTGGCCGGGGCATGCATCTGGAGCCGACAGGACGTGCTGCGTAACGTGGACGTTGCTGCCCGGAGCGAGACGATCCGGCCGCTGCAAACCCGGCGCCGGGACGAAGGCGGCCGCATCAGCGACGAGCGCAAGAGCGCCGAGCGCCGCGGCGACCCAAGGTCTGCACGAGCGTCCCGTCATCTGGTCCTAGGTTCGGACATCGCGATCATGCTACCGCCCCAGCGCAACTCTCAAATGCCCGCACGAGCGCCTGATACAGCATCCAGCGCCAGCCCATGCGCCTACCATGGCCATATTCAGCTCATCCGATAGTGAGTTCTCCGCCGCCTCTCCTCTTTGCGCAGCGCTTGCATCGTAAACCATAATCCTAGCCCTGTCGCGAAATCGCATCATGGACTCGCTTGCCCTCTTCCACTACGGCCCTGCCCGGGGATAATGAACTCGTCTCCCGACGTGAAGTACTCCTCCAAGAAGTCAACTTGGCGGGACAAGAGCAGCACACGCCGTCTCATCTGCGCACGAATCTGCGTCCTTTCGGAGAGGTACTCCGCGTAGGGAAAAGCTTTTGTCTCGTCGTATGAGGGCACGCTGCGGAGCAACCTATTCCACTCAGCCCGGTCATCATCGCTTTCGTAGAGGCGCGCAAACTGAGCACGCGAGTTCTCAAGTTCTTGAATTGAACCAAGCATCCGGAGAATGTCCTGCTCAACCTCTTGCAGGCGCTCAACAACCTCTCTGTCCGAGAGATCACGCCGATCAACCCCGTCTCCCTTTGCACGATGAAGCGCGTGACACCCGGCCAGACTGAAAACGCAACAGGCACAGAAGCCCCAGAACGCTGCGTAGGTCGCATGCCTAGTGATCATGGATTCGCCTCGATGATTCCTTGCACCTTCCTGAAGAGAGCCTCAGGGTTGCGGCGCTTGAAGAACTCGTCGCGTCGGTCCATGTAAAACACCCGGTCGATGGCGCGTTTCGTCCTCGTCAAATTGCTGATGTCGAACAGGGCTGCTTCAATGTGGCGGTCAAATACCACGGTCCCGGCGCCTGAGTTCATTATGGAGTCGGCCTCCGGATCCTTGCCCCAGGCCTTCTTGAATATCTCGCGGAAGTTCGGAAGCCTCTTGTTCCACACGGCGTTGATTTCCGTGGTGTCATATTCGTCTTCCGTATTCAGCCAGTGCATGTACTCGTGGAACACCGTCCTTTGCGTGCTGTTGATCCCCAAGTTTCGGCTGTTGGCCCATGTCACATCCCCGTTGTGAATCCGAATTGTCTCGTAAGGATCGCAGAAGAAGGCATCTACCGGCTCGGGCTCTGTCGTCAAAATGACATTAAGGCGAACGTGGTAGTCTCGGTATCTGGGCACAACCTTTGCAACATCGTCGTACAGCACGCAATGCCGTCGACCATCAATGCCTTTCGGTCGCCGCTCTGTTATCTTGTCTCTGGGCGCGTTCTCTCCCCGATAGATGTACGTGCCAAACATCTCCTCTGCCCACTTCTCGTGCCGACGGGTAAGCTGTAGCAACTCGGCAGCGCCGAGCTTAGCGCCGTCCTCTGGAGCGTAGCGAAGCAGGAGATGTAACGCGATCGTCTTGCCCACGTTGTCGACGTCAACGAAGGTCTCCAGCCCCACAGGATCGAAGTTATTAACAGGGTCATTGCGGCAGAGCGGGCCGGGACATGCGTCGGGCGGCGACAGGACGTGCTGAGTAACGTGGACATTGCTGCGCGGGACCAGTCGGTCGGGCCAGTGCAAACCCGTCGCCGGGACGAAGGCGACCGCGTCGGCGACGAGCGCGAGCCCGCCAAGTGCTGCGACGATCCAAGGTCTGGACGATCGGTCCGTCATCTGGTCCTAGGTTCGGACATCGCCATCACCACCCATTGGAGCCGCCCACGTCGCCTGCCTGATGCGGAGTTGGGCCTGCGCCCCATGCTGCAGTAGCATCAAGGCTGTTGGTCCGTAACCTCGACATCACCAGACTTCCTCATCACAACCCAGGAGTATCGGAAGCGACGTACGAGAATCGGCCGATTGTCAGGCGAGGCGTCGGTCCACGGCTGATACACCACCTTGTGTTGCCGCATGTAGTCGAGATCCTCTGGACTCAATACCCTGTGTTCCGCCAGCTCGGCCAGTGATACTTCCCCTGTTGTTCCGGCCCGGGCCTGGTAGTCGACGATCTGTGAATGAAGTAGTCGAAACCGCTCCATTGTTCTCGCACTCGGCGAGGCTAAGTAATGCGCAGCAAGCCAGCACGATAGCGCGCCACTTGCTACCAGAACGATCAACAGCGGTCGCAACTTCCTGATACTCATGACTGATCCCATTAGTCTTCAGCCTCAATGCCGCTCTCACATCGGTGGCGCGGCTCCGGTGTGTACAGCTTGGCCCGCCAGTGCCCTGACAGCTCCTTCCATGCCAATCGCGCCGCTCTGCTCGCGTAGAACTCCAGACTGCTCATGCCACTTGGCCATACCTCACGTTGCTTTGCGTAGGACACAACGCCACCAAAGGCGCTCTCCGCAATGATGTCGGAGGGTCGAGGCGCCAACACTGGTGCTCTGATGGCATTGGCCAACACTTGTGCCCGCTCGCCAGGCGTGCAAGTGAAGTACTTGGCTCGGCAATCATCTGAATACGAGCCGGCCCCAAACAGCTTAGCGTGTTGAGCGGGCGAGATTTCGCAAACGTCTGTGAGGTTCAGATCATCTCGCCCATGGGCATAGATGCTTAACGCCGAGATCGGCTTGATCAGCCGAAGGGCACTGACCAGTCGCGACAGCAAGCATTCGCGCCCCGCCGCGCCATAGTCGTTCGGGCTCACGCGAAGTACTGACACATCGTAGCCCAGTCCCAAAAGATGCCGAACATCGCCCGTCGAAAGCCTCCTGAAGAGGCCGGGGTCGTCACTGTCGTATCCGATCAGCATGAACGCCTGCTTCCGCCGAACGATCGTCCCCGGTGACTTGATGATCCGACTGAAGTCATCCGCATAGACAGTGTATCCCATCTCTGAGAGCCGACCGTAGATCTCGTCCTTCGTTTTCGGATATGAAAGGAAAGTCCCTACATCGCCCCTGGCCCCCGGCGGAAAGCTGAGGCGCCACAGGATTTCAGGTGCATCGGCTTCAGTAACCAATCCCAGCGGATCGAAGTTATTAACAGGGTCATTGCGGCAGAATGCTGTCAAGTTGGGACCCGCCGCCTCCCCCAAGGGGTCTCGGCTCAGCCATTTCAACGAGCATGGATCGTAGTAACGGTAGCCATAGTAGTAGAAGCCTGTCTCAGGGTCGAGGTACTTGGTCGAGTAGAGGAACGGGCAACGGTCTGCAGCGGGCCCGCTCTTGGCGATCAACCGCCCGAACGGGTCGAAGTCGTACGTTGCGATGATCACTCCCTGGCTGTCGACGAGGTGCCGGACATTGCCCATCGCATCGCAGAGCGGCACATAGACGACCCCATTCTCACGGATGGCCGCCAGCCCCCCGATTCCGCCGGCCCCTTCCGGCGTCCCTGACAGATCGAGCCCCCAGACGTACTGCCGTACGACCTCATTGGTTGCCGTTACGATGACTTCCTCGACCGGGCGCCAGCCGAGGTATGTGAAGTGGTGCGAACGCACGGATACCCATGAAGATCCGGACCACTCTGATACCTGCTTGCGGATGCGCCGGCCGTCCGGATCGTATGTGAACTGCAGCTTCAGGTCGGGGTCCCTTCCGCTGGATTCGATGCTCCTCAACTGCCGATGCATGTCCCACGTATACGTCCAGCGGCTGTCGTTGAGGATGACACCTGCGATCCCGTTGGTGACCGCCTCATCGAGCTTCGGAATATGGAGGCGGCCCACAGTCTCCTGGATCAAGTCATTGGTCCCGTCGTTGCGCACAGCAGCCACGGTGATTGGGCAGAATACGGCGTTGTTCTGGTTGCTGACCGGCACGCGGGCCATGAACCGGGCTCCCGTTCGCTCGGCCCTCACGATCCCAGCATCGGTCCGCACGGACACAACCGCGTCAGTAGCCGCCTCACCAACGATCTCGACAAGATTCGACCACACGCGACGCACGTGGAACTGGCTCGGCAACGCTTCAAACCGCCAGAGGCTTCCGTCGGTTGTCGCCCCGCCACCCGCCAGGGAGTTCCCCACCCCGTCGAATGCGTACCGGAACGAGAACCCGGGAATCGGCTCACCGGCCGATGTCTTGCGGACAGCGTTGGTCAACCGACGCATCCCATCGTAGCCGTACTCCCAGAATGTGCCGTCGTTGAGCGTCATTCTGGAGATTCGGGCGGCATTCGTGGGGTACGAATAGCCGAACGATGCCAGAACCTCGGCGCCGGCCTGATAGGTCACCGCCGTCACGACGCCTCGTTGGATGTTCCACTGCTTGGAGAGACGAACCGGATTGGTGACCCCGCTGACTACCACAGCAGCGGCGCTGACCCCGGGGACCGCCTCCTGCCATCCGTAGACGGCCGCAACCGTTCCGGCGTCGGTGACTGCAACCACCTTGGGTTCGTCGTCAAAGCCAAACATGATGGACCGGGTTGATCCGTTCCTTGCCAGCGTGGCGGTTTCGAGCTCGCCATGCGATGCTTCGTACGTGAGCCGCCACTCATGATTGGAGATGGCGCCTCCTCCCAACACCGTGTTGGTGGTTAGCCTGCCATCCAGTGCGTAGCAGTAGTGGTTTGAGAACCCGTTGGCATATCCGTCGCCAATCACCCGGCCCAAGCGGTCGAACTCCAAGCCACGGATCGGCGTCATGCCATCGGCGACAGTGACGCCCACAACCTCGCCCTGCTGGCTCCGGTTGACGGTCATGGTACCGAACGCTGTGGTGACCTCCTCAAGATCGCCGTTCTCGAGGACATCGTATTCTTCAACGACGGCTCCGCCGATCTTCTTCTGAGCTGGGAAGCCGGTGGTTGCATGGCGGACACACTCCGTCTCTACTGACTGTCCCTGTGCCGGATATGTCGTCTGCTTCTGCATCTCCGCGGCCGCGGTGTAGGCCCATTCGACAGACTCCCCACCACCCGACCGCCGTTGCGGAAGCCCACTGTTGTAGTAGTCAACAGCCGTAGTTGTCCCGTCGGGTTCGGTCCAGGAGGTGATCCAGTCGGTTCCGGCTCGGTATCCGATGTCGATCGAGCCGGCAAGACCGGGTAGTTTGATCTTGTTGACTCGCCTCGCCTCGTCCCGTTCGAACTCCCAAGTTCGGGGCTGCGCCGCTCGGGTTATCTTGAACTCCCTGATCTCCCCCAGCTCGTCACGGGTGATGGCCGCGGACGAGAGCGACGTCGCGCGCCGCCTTTCGATGCTGGCCAGCTGCCATTTCTCGTAGCCCAACGTCCAGACGCTGTCATCTGTGTTGGTCACCACAATCGAATACTCGCCGTTAGCTTGGAAGTCGGTACGGGCGGCCGCGAACGGACGCCCCCCGGCCGTGCCGGAGACACTTCGGGCATCTGCGGACCGCGTCGCGGAGAAGAGCGTCTGCTCGTTACCGCTTCCCTTCGTTGGAAACGCTCCGATGGACGCCGACCGTCCGACGCGTGCTGTTGTCTGGATCCGGTCGAGCCCGTCGTTCTCCAGCACGTCGCCCGCACCGCCCAAATTCAACCCCATCTTCGCGATCTCACCGGCCGCGCTGTACTCAAGCAGCCGCGTCACACCTTCCTCATCCGTGAGCTTGAAGGGGCGCCCCTGCTGATCATAGGTGACGGTTGACGGTTGCGCGGCACCACTTCGACGCACCCGCAGGAGTCGCCCGGCTAGATCGTAGGTATGTCTGATCCACCGGGACGACGACGCGTCGCCCACATACTCGGTAATGCAGGGCAGGCCTTCGTCGAATCCCGGTACCCTTGCCACCGGGCTGGCGCATCCGCTTCCGGACACCTCAAGCACCGTACCGTCCACATGCCTCTTCGTGGTGATTGATGCGCCATCCGGAGTCGTCTGGACCGACACCAGCACGCCGTTCTCCAGTGAATGCGCGACGGATGTCGATCCCAAGGCATCCTCATGGCCGACCATCCGTCCCCAGACGTCCCAAGCCCAGCTTTCCTCTACCTCCTCACCCCCCACCGCATTCTTGCGAAGCACCACGTGCCCCAGAGTGTCGTACCCCAGCGTCAACGTCCGCCCCTGATAGATCCGATTGGTCAGCCGGCCCATCTCGTCGTAGGCCATTGTCGCGGGCGATCCATCCCGCTCGTGGACTGCCGTTGGCCCGCGCATATTCCATTGGTCCACCGTGTAAGTGCTGCCGTCCTGATATACTATGTCCAACGGCACGCCGAACGGGTTCAGATCCGTCGATGTCCAGACCTCGACCAGCTCGCCGTCGCGATGGCCCCAGAAGTCCGTCAACTCGCCGTTCTCAACCGACGAAAAAGGGCTGCTTCCCCACCATTCCACCGCTCCCGGCGCAGTGAACGTCCAATCTCCAACGGAACTATCGAAAGACAGGTGGTTCGTGGCTGATGGCGTCTGCCATTCAATCCAGCAAGCCTCGCTACCCAGTTTGCGAGTCCGGCGGAGATTACCCTCGGTCGTCCACACCGCAGAAGGAGAGAGACAACCCCGGGTTTCCTCAACCACCGCCGTCACCGACCACTCATCTTGAAGCAGGGAAAATGCACGAAGCTCTCGACCAACTACATTCCCCGCGACTGTCTGGACGACGCTTCGTGGATGGGCGAGCCAATTGTTGGTGTTCGGCCCTGGATCAATCTGACTATCATTACTATCATAGCCGTACGCAACCGTCACATCACCCCATGCGCTGGGGACCACGTAGTTCGTTACCCAACCACCCGGTCCATACTCATAGGCCGCCCACCTGCCGTCCGAATGGTCGATCCTAGCGACCCGAGAGCACTTCAGCAGGCCATTTGGAAAGCGTCCCGGTTGATCGAGATACTCGTACTCTGTGACTGCAGTCTCACCCAAGGACTCCAATTCCGTCTTAACCACCCGCCCCGCCTCGTTCATCGTCGTTGCGGCGACCAGCGTACCGCTTGCAGATCCTCCCGTCGTGCTCACGGCTTCCCGTCGTCCTCCCCCGCCCGTCGCGGTCACTTGGCGCGTCTTCGTAACGCCGTTCCCGTAGACGATGGCATTGCCGGACACCGCCGCGCTGTATGCGCCAACACCGGGTGGGCCGCTCTTCACAATGGCCGTAACATTCGTTCCCGCCGCATCCCACTCAACGCTGACGCTGATCACCCCCGAGGTGTTCGCAGTCGAAGTATACTGGATCAGCGTCGGCCTCGAGTTCGACCACGTGCAATCCACCGAGTATTTCGCGTACTCCAGATCCAGACTCCCCCCCGCCTGATCCAGACTGTTGCTCACCGCCCGGAGGTCGCATGTGTCGTTGCCGCCGAAATGGTGCGTAACGCCTGATTCAAAGCGAAGAGCGTACATCTCCTCACTGTAGTACTCGTCCCGTCCCCCGTAGCAGAGCACGTACGATCTGTTCGAGTGAATCCCCACTGGATACCCCATGCGGCTGAATCCCGACTCGCCCCCGTTCGTTTGCCATGCGAAGTCAAATACGACCAGTTGACCACGCGGTCGTTGTATGCTCACCTGTTTGACTGGATGGTCGGCACCCATGGCCGCCAAATCAGTCTCATTGGTAATCTCGGCCCATTCGACAATTCGCGTATTCCTGCTAATGGCCGTACAGGGCCCATCCGAATCCAAGACATAACCCTTCTGCACTTGGTACGGAAGGACCGGCACGATCGTCATGTAGTCATGGACCGGAACACCAGTAAGACGCCACTCGTCCCCCGACGATAGCGGCATGATGACTACCGGAGATCGTTCACCAGCGACCCATTCGATTGTTCCAGTATCGGGACCAAGACGATCGATCTCTACTCCAACATCAACAAGGTCATCCCGGTCCGAGTCCTCCACCCAAGCCGCCTCCGGGTTGTACGCACTACTCTCATAGAAGTTCTCAGGCAGCGTTCGGTCGATAGCCCAGCGAAGCACCAACAGCGGCTTTGAGTCTACCCAGTACCCCCTTATGTTCCTTCCCTCGCTCTCCGGTCGCACTGGAGGATCATTCGTCCTGCCCACACTATTCGTGATACCGGGCACATCTGCATCGACCGTGAATGAGTGCTGAAGAGCCTGACAGATAGGGCTATAGGTTACCCCATCGCCATTTTCATCGAAATAGCAATCTGGATCGGGCGGGTTTGGATAGTGTGGCATGCCAACGGTGAAGTAGCAATCGACTACCACGCTGGAATTGGTCGCCTTTGGCATCGAGTACTTAGACGACTCGCGCCAGCACCTGGCATAAGAAACAGTGACGGTGCATTCTTCATACTCATCATAGTATACATAGGTATCCGCGTAGTGAGCCGCTAAAGGCACCTGCCAATAATTGCCGCCACCCTGCTCCGCGCTGAACTCGGCTTCTGCCGCTTCCACGGCGTCTTCAAAACTCGCTCCGTCTCCGTCGCCGATCCGGCCACCAGCATCCACCCATTGCTTCAGTTCAGCAGTCCATACCAACGCAGTTAGGGCACAGACAACTTGATTGAGGATCGCCTTGTTTGTCCAAGTGCACCAACTGTGCAACGGCCCACCGAAGGCCCAGTTGGTGAATCCCGCCTGCCGATGGAGGGTTGTCACGGTGAACTTCGGCGCCGGGACGCCTGACCATGTTCCCGTCACTGTGCTGAAGTAGCCCTCTAGCGATCCATTGGTTACATAGCTACTAACCGTCTCATAATAGGCTAGACACCGCCGCGATTCTGTGCGAGGATGCG
>CAYODK010000102.1:10991-18295 GCA_964402695.1 uncultured Verrucomicrobiota bacterium | reverse complement strand
ACGCGGATCTGCGCCGAGAGCGCCTTCGTCGTCAACGCCGCGTCCGTCCGGCCTGCAAGCCAGACCACCGCACGGAGCGCGTATTCGGCCGTCTGTGAAACGATCATGATCTCCCACCTCTTCGGTGCTCGTCGGTTAAGGGGAATCGGGCGGGCGGATCAGTCCCAGTCCAGAATCCGCCTCTGGCCGGTCAGCGCCCGCACGTCCGTCACATCCTGCGAAACCTCGATCGTACCAAGATACCGGCCGTCGGCCGCACGAACGGCGTAGTATCGGATCAGGATGAACCGTTCCTGGTACGTCATCCAGAACGAGGCCTCATTGCGTGTCCCCTCGCGAAAGGCCTTCAGGATGGCCTCGACCATGTGGACGCTCTTCGGGGGATGGCAGTTGCGGACCTCGCGACCGATGACCCCGGGGCTGCGGGGGAAGATCCGTTGCTCGTGGCCTGAGTAGTACCGGACGGTGTCGTTCTCATCCACGAAGGAGATCTCGATCGGAAGCGCCGTCAACATGCGGTCGATCTGCTCCGGCGTGAGCGCCCCCATGTTGAGCGGGATCGCCCCGACGGCGGACGGCGGTGCCGCCGGATCCGTGGCGGCCGGGGCCGCCACCCCGCCCGGCCAGGGCGGCGGCGGTGGGATGAAGACATAGCCGACGTGGTCATCGCCGGCGCGTATGGCGCGCCACTCGTCCTCCTTCAGAAGCCGGAGGGCGGTCGGATAGAGGATCTTCTCCTCCTTTGCGATCATCTCGGTGACCATTCGGACGAGGTGGAGGCCCTGGTCCGCGAGCTGGGCGGTGTCCGACTGGGCGATGGCGAAGCGGCACACACGAATCCAGTCGCGGATCTCGTTGTGGACGCTCCACATGACCTTCGACGGTCCGCTGAACGCGTTGCGCTCGAGGGCCGGGAAGAGCTGGTTCTCCTTCCGGACATAGTGCGTTTCGATCTTGGCGAGGTCGTCCAGCGCCGCCCCCGCTGCCGCGGCATCCATCGTCCCGCTTCCGGCCGTCCGGCAGACCTCTGCGAAACGCTCGGACGCCGCGGCGATCGCGCGGTTCTCCGCGAGATAGGCCGCCACGGGATGGTACGGCGGCAGTCCGGGATCCGGTGGGGCCACGGTGTCGCCCAGGATCCGGGCGTGGGCGTCGCACATACGGTGAAGGTCGCCGACCGGCATGCCGCCGGCCAGCAATTCCTGTTCGATCGCAGCGATCTCCTCCGCCGGCACGGTTCCGAGGAGGTCCGCCAGTTCGCGGCGTGCCGGTTCGACGTCGGCCTCGGTCTTCACGCGGCGCAGGAGTGCCGTGATCCGTTCGCGCCGGGCGGCCCGGAGATCGGGATCCGGCCCGGTGCCTTTCGCATCTCCGCTCATGATTGCGTCCTCCGGCGGCGCGCCATCCGTTCCGTCATGCACGGCGCCTTGGCCAGCCTAGTCCAACCCCGCCTCGACTTCCAGCACGCGGGGGAACAGGATGTTGTTTTCCTTGTGGATGTGGGTGTGGAGGTCGGATTCGAGGCCCTTCAGGGCATCGACCATCGCCCGCCATGTGGGGCAGCCGTCCGCCGGCACGACGTACCCGCCGGTCAGGCGGCGGAAGCCCGCGAGGGCATCCCCCGCCTGCTCGTGCTCGTGGATCATCACCCGGATCGGATTGGCGACGGTTCCGCAGTGGAACTCCGGCCGGGACGCTGCGCCCTCGAGGTCCCGGATCATGGGAAAGAGTATCCTCTCCTCCTTGACCATGTGGGCCTCCAGTTCGGCCAGGAACAGCTCGTACGCCTCCTTCAGTTGCGCCAGTTCGCCGTGGCGCTCCCCGTGCGCCGCCACCACCTTGTCCACAAGCGACCGGATTCGTGGCAGCTCGGTTTTCAGGTAGGCATGGTGGGTGCTCTGAATATGGTCGCATAGTTCGGCCGGGCGTGCTTGGGTCCAATCCCGGTCCTCGGGCGCGGGCGCCGCCTCGCGCAGCATGCCGAGCACGGGCTCGACGCGGAGACCCAGGGAGGCGCAGGCCTCCCCCAGAGTCCGCCGGCCGCCGCAGCAGTAGTCGATTCCGAAGACCTCGAAGATCCGCGAGCGAGAGGGCCGGTCCGCGACCCAGTCGCCCACCGGCGACGCCTCATTCAACGTGGGTATTGTCATGTGCGTCCCCCCGGTCAATGGGCTCCGGAAGCGGACGGCGGCGCCGACTTCAGACGCGCGACGAAACCGGCCAGCGCCAGCACGCCGACGGCGAAGAGCACGTCGCCGAGCACGCGCACCCACTTGAGCGCCGTCATGACCGGCTGCTGCAGGAACTCGGCGGAGCGCGCGTACCACATGCCGTGCTCGATGCTGGCGACCGTCTGCATCAGGCCGATCGGCAGCAGGCTCAGGACGACCATCGCCGCCAACCCGAGGTTCAGCGCCCAGAAGGCGGTGCCGAGCGCCCGGTCGCCCCACTTCCGGTCCAGCGTCATGGCCCGCAGGCAGAAGAGCATGAGGCCGATCCCGAGCATCCCGTACACGCCGAAGAGCGCGGCATGGCCATGCACCGCCGTGGTGTTGAGGCCCTGCATGTAGTAGAGCGCGATCGGCGGGTTGATCATGAACCCGAAGAGGCCGGCGCCGACGAGGTTCCAGAAGGCCACCGCGACGAAGAAGAGGATCGGCCAACGGTAGGTCTGGACCCACGGGCGGGCCCGCGAGAGCTTGAGGTTCTCGTACGCCTCGAAGCCGACGAGGGTCAGCGGCACGACCTCCAAGGCGCTGAAGACCGCGCCGAGGGCCAACACCGGTGTGGGGGTGCCCGAGAAGTAGAGATGGTGCATCGTGCCGATGATGCCGCCGGTCAGGTACGTGACCGTCGTAAACAACGCGGCCGCCGTGGCGGTCCCGGCGCGGACCAGCCCCAGACGGAGGAAGAGGAACGCGATGGCCACGGTGGCGAATACCTCGAAGAACCCTTCCACCCAGAGGTGCACGACCCACCAGCGCCAGTACTCGGCCATGGCGAGGTGCGTATGCCGCCCGATCATCAGGCCGGCGCCGTAGAAGAGCGCGATAGCGATGCACGCGATGACGAAGAGGACGAGCATCGGCCGCTGATCACCGCCCTTCCGCAGGGCCGGGGCCAGCCCCCGCGCCATCAGCGCGAGCCACACGAAGAGCCCGACGAAGAGGAAGATCTGCCAGAACCGGCCGAGGTCGACGTACTCGTATCCCTGGTGTCCGAACCAGAAGTTCGTCGCCAGCCCCATCTTCTGCCGGGTCGCGTACCATGTGCCGAACAGGGTCCCGACCACGATGATCAGCAGGCAGACGAACAGGAAGTTGACTCCCGCGCGCTGGAATTTTGGTTCGCGTCCCGACACCGCGGGCGCCAGGAAGAGGCCCGTCGCAAGCCACGCGGTCGCGATCCAGAAGATGCCGAGCTGCACGTGCCACGTGCGCGTCACAGCGTACGGCAGCCACGCGGCCAGTGGAATCCCGAAGAACCCGCCGCCCTCAACCCCGTAGTGGGCGGTCACCGCGCCAAGGCCCACCTGGACCACGATCAGAGCCGCCACGACCCAGAAGAACTTCAACGTCGCCTTCATCGAGGCGGTCAGGCTCAGGCCGAGGAGCGGATCCCGATCCGGCGCGGCCGGGTCCGGAGCATCCTCTTCGCGGCGCTTGAAGGCGAAGTACCACACCATGGCGCCGATGCCCGCCAAAAGGACGATCACACTGACGATCGACCACACGACGATCGGGCCAGTCGGACGGTTGCCGACCAGGTCGTCCGGCGGCCAGTTGCTCGTGTACGAGATGCCCTCGCCGGGCCGCTCGGCCGTGCAGGACCATGCCGCCCAGAAGAAGAAGCCGTTCATCGCGTACCGACGCTGCGCATCCGGGACGCTGTTGGCCGGGATCGCGTACGCGTCGCGCAGGTGCTTCATCTCCGCCCCGTCGCCGAACAGCGCGTCGTAGTGCGCGTTGACCGCCTCGATGGCCGCGGCGCGGTCGGCCGACACCACGAGGTCGCCGGTGGCCGGGTCGTGCCCGTTGCTCCGCACCTCCGTCTGCAGCCGCGCACGGAGCGCCGCCTGCCCCGGGGCGTCGAGTTCGTCGAAGGTCTTTCCGTTCGCGGCCTTCGCCCACCGGTCGAGCAGGACGACCGCCTCACGGTGAACCCGGTCGGCCGACCAGTCCGGCGCCACGTAGGCCCCGTGACCCCAGATGGAGCCCACCTCCTGGCCCCCCATCGACTGCCATACGCTCTGGCCGTCGCGGATCTGTTCCGCCGTCCACAGGACGCGCCCGTCCGCCGTCACCACCCGGGCCGGGACCGGCGGGGCCTTCTGATAGATCTGGTACCCGAAGTAGCCAAGTACCGCGAACGAACCGAGGATCACGACGGCCAGTGCCGCCCATAGACGCCCATGCTTCACGATTCCGCTCCTTCCCTTGGCCGGATCCCGCCCGGCCTCTTGTTTCCGGATATGCCTATCCGGATATCCGTTGACGCGGGACTATGCATGCCCTACGTTGCGCTGTCAAGGGTCCGACGATGCCCACGTGCAGGAGAAGACCATGAGTGCCGATTCCGATGCGTCCGCCGCCCGTCGGGACCGCCCCGATTTCGACCGGCGCCCCCTCGTCGCCGTCTGGGAAACGACCCAGGCGTGCGACCTCGCCTGCCTCCACTGCCGGGCCGAGGCGCAGGCCGCGCGGAACCCCGGCGAACTAGACACGCAGGAGGCCCGCCGGTTGCTGGACGACGTGCGCGACCTGGACCCGGGGGTCCTCGTGTTATCCGGCGGAGACCCGATGAAGCGGCCGGATCTCTTCGACCTGCTTTCCTACGCGCGATGGAAGGGGATCCGCGTGGCCATGACGCCGTCCGTCACGCCGCTGCTCACCGACGATGCCATCCGACGCCTTGCCACCGCCGGCCTCGTCCGCATCGCGTTCAGCCTCGATGGTTCCAGCGCCCGGATCCACGACCGCTTCCGCGGCACACCCGGGGCCTTCGACCGGACCCTCGAGGTCGTGCGGGTTGCCCGCGAGGCCGGCATGAGCGTTCAGATCAATACGACCATCTCCCGCGACAACCTTGCGGACCTGCCGGCGATGGCCGCGCACCTCCGGGACTGGGATCTTGTTCTCTGGAGCCTCTTCTTCCTTGTCCCGGTCGGCAGGGGGCGGATCCTCCCGCCCATCTCTCCGGAACAGTACGAGGAGGTCTTCGCCTGGCTCTGGTCCCTGCGGCAGCAGGTGGGATTCGAGATCAAGACCACGGAGGCCCCCCACTACCGGCGCTTCGTGATGAGGGCGCTGAAGGAGGACCACAGCAAGGCCGCGGGCTACGGATCCGGAACACCGGGGCGCTTCCGCTACGCCTCGATGAACGTCAACGATGGCCGGGGATTCGTCTTCGTCTCCCACACCGGCGAGGTCTATCCGAGCGGTTTCCTTCCGATTACCGTCGGCAACGTGCGCACATCGAAACTGGCCGACCTCTACCGGAACGCTCCGTTGATGCGCGACCTGCGGAACCCCGACCGGCTGGAAGGCAAGTGCGGGTGTTGCGAGTTCCGTCGGATCTGCGGCGGCTCCCGGGCGCGCGCCTACGCCGCAACCGGAAACCCGTTCGCCGCCGAACCCGACTGCCTGTACCGTCCGGCGCCGTCAAGCCTTCTCGATCTGGACTAACGATTCAAACGGCACGGCAAACCCGAAGACCGCCCCCGACATCCCGCCCCCTGCTCTGCCGAACTCCGCCGCGCCGCCCCTCAAAGGGGGGCGGCGGCGGAGTTCGGCGGGGGCTCTTCGCCAACTCTGCCAACTCCGCCGGAAAGGGTTTCCGGCGGAGTTCCCTCCTGTTCCGGCTTCGGCGCTTGGAGGCGTCGGCCATCTGCCGGGGCACCGCCACGAGGCAGGTGTCAACAGATGTTGGGCCGACTCGAGGGGGCCGCGGTCTTCCATCGCGTTCGGCGATTGCGCCGCTGGCGGGGCTGCCGGGGGCCTTCCTGTTTGCTTTCTGGGCGGCGAGCCGCGAGGGCTTTGGTTCCGGCAGGCACAGGATCGAGGTAGAGAATCGGTGCGAGGACGCGGCCCGCTTCCCTGAACGCATTTCGGGGGCCAAATCCCGGCCGGACCGGCGGAGGCTATCGTTGCGCGGTTCGGCAGTTGAGCCCGACACGGGGCGTCTACCCCAATCGGTTGATTGTATTCTCGGCCTCGCACAGTGTGGCGAGGACGGCGTCGAAATTGGGTGCCAGCGAGAGGAACATGGGTTCCATGGCGGCGTAGTCGCGTCGCAATTCCGCGAGCCGCACGTCGGGCGGAACGATTCGGAGCGTGCCAGGAACCGCCGTCTCGTAGTGGGCCCAGCTTGAACTGAAGAATCGGCTTTTGTGAATGCGCACACGATCGAGCAGGTCGAGGCGGGCGGCGGCAGCACGACCTTGAGGATGCTTCCACAGTGCGGCAAAGTCGGCGTAGTGCCGCGCAAGACGGTCACGGAGCGCCTGGGCGGCTGGGCGGTGGTATTCGGCATGCAGGATGGTGGCCTTCTCCCAGAACGTACGTTCGATCTCAAGGGCCACCACCTCGGCATGAAAATCGTCAAACGCATCCGGCGCCAGTTCGGCGACGAACGGCTTGATCACATGGGTACCGGTGGGGCGCTGGTCGGTGAGCGAACCGAACTCCATCTTCACGAGGGGCGCGATATAGGAGCCGGGCGGGACCGCCCGCGGATAGGGAAACAGGAGGACCGGAGATTGGGATGTGGCGTCGACCTCGAAAGCCAGCCACCGCCCGGTTCCGGGACAGGGTCCCAGCAACGATGTCACCACCGCCTCCAACTCGGGCATGAAGCGGCTGTTCACGGCGGCGGCGCAATCATCCTGGAGTTGCTTCGCGCGTTTCTGTCGCTGCGAGGCAGAGGGAGCGTCGTCGAGGTCGGTTTCGTTCCAGCCGAGCGAGGCCGGCGTGAGTCCGAGATCGATGTCCTCGGAGAAGCGGTCGATGGCGCTGAAGACCTTGGATAGCGACGTGCCCCCCTTGAAGACGCATTCCGAACCAAGTTCGGGCGTGGCGAAGACAAGGCCGAGCAGCCAGCAGACCCAGAAGTCCTTCTCGACGATGAAACCGGGCACGCCTTTGCGGTCCGAGTAGTTGCGCCAGTACAGCGCGCGTTCTTCGACTGGGAGTGCGGCGAAGGACTTCACGAAGCAGTCTCCCGGGCGATGGCGCGGAAATGCGGGTGCATCCAGGCCGGCGCGAGCGCGATGTCTTCCATCAAGCGGCGGCGATCCTCCTTGGAGA
>CAYODK010000102.1:0-10981 GCA_964402695.1 uncultured Verrucomicrobiota bacterium | reverse complement strand
TGGACCACACGCTCCGGCGTGATGTTTGCCTTGCCGACGAAGCGAAGGCCCGCGATCACGAGACCGGTCGTCCGGCCGGCGGCCGCCATCATGCGCGGCGACGCCCGGCGAAGTTCGATCACCTGTCGCCCATAGCGGATTTTGCGTGGTTTGCCGTCCGTCAGGAAGACCACGCGCGCGGGCACCTGATCCGACAGTCGGAGGAGATTGGCCGCGTGGCCGCCGAACGGCTGCAGCCGCACGCGATCGCGGGCGGCCAATGCCTGAGCCACGGTCTCCACGGGGGGCAGGATCTCGCCCAGCACCGGATGCTGCCGGGGTTGGTAGTAGAGCCCACGAGCAAGCCGCCGCAGGACGCCGGACGCCACGAGACGGGAAAGCGCCTTGTCCACGGCGGTGCGGGTTTCCAAGTCCAGGAACTGCCCCGCGTGAAACAAGGTATCGGGCCCGGCCTTCCGGACCCGTCTCCAGATCCGGTCTGCCGTGCTGTTGTTTGTCTTCGGCCTAGCCATTACGTCAGATAAAGTGCCATTTTTTTCTGACAGAATCAACCTCGAATCCGCCCAGTGCCACGGTGCAGTGCCGGGGCTCCTGTTGTCTCGGCATGCGCGGGGCGAGAATGATGATCGGGGGCCAGATCGCCCTGTCGCCGATCGGATCACAGCCGGCGCGCGGTCGCCAGTCTCGACAGTCTTGACGGCGGGTGGGCGTCGAGACAGTCAAGACTGGGCGCAAGACTCCCCTCCTCCACTCCCGCCGCGATCCGCCTTGCTTAGAGGATTCTACCCTTTCATGGAGCCTGGCAACCTACGGATTGCAAGACCGCAGCAGCCCTTCCCGGACCCTTTTCCGCCCCGTCTCCATGGCAAGGGTAATCATGGCCTATCCGACATGGAATCACGAGCGATTCGCCTTCACCGTTTGGCTCACCGCCCACGTCGCGACCGAGGGTTTCACGGGGTTGCGAAATGCCGCTGATTATGCAATATTGCGGTGTTTTCATGGATTTGCGTTGATTCCTAAACCGTAGGTCGGAGGTTCGATCCCTCTCCGGGGTGCCAGGCACCGAATGAATGACGAGGAGACCAGCCGCGAGCCCGCCCTGCCCGCGCTGATGTTCGCGGACGTGACGGACAGTTCCCGCCTGTACGCGACCTACGGCGACGCCGAGGCGCGGCGGATCCTTGCCGATTGCCTTGCCTTCATGGAGACCGTCGTCCGCGACGGCGGCGGGCGCGTGGTCAAGACCATCGGCGACGAGGTGATGAGCCTGTTCCCCTCCGCCAACGCGGGTGCGCTGGCCGCCATCCAGATGAACGTGCTCCTGCGGGCGAAGGCCGCGGCCGGCGAACTGCACGCGACGCTCGCCCTGCGCATCGGCTTCCACGCGGGCCCGGTGGTGGAGGACGGCGGCGACGTCTTCGGCGACACGGTCAATCTCGCCGCGCGGATGGCGTCGCTCTCGAAGGCGCACCAGATCATGACCACGCGCCAGACCGTCGACCGCCTGGAGCCCTCGCTCCGCCCGCTCGCGCGTTTCGTCGACCAGAGCGCGATCAAGGGGCAGACCCAGGAGTTCGGCCTCTACGAGATCCTCTGGGACCTGGAACAGGCGACGCAGGCCACCCTGAGCGTGAAGGCGGCCATCCCCCAGACGGCGGTCTCGCTGCAGGTGTCGCGCGGCGACCGGACCTGGACGGTCGACCGCGAGCATCCCTTGTTGACCTTCGGGCGGAGCGATCAATGCGAGGTCGTCCTCGACGACACGCGCGTCTCGCGCCTCCATGCCCGCATCGAGCTTCAGAAGGGGCGCCTGGTCCTCCGGGACGCCAGCACGAACGGCACCCACCTCTCCCTGGAGGATGGCGGCAAGAGGCTTGTCCGCCGCGACGAGACGACCCTGGAGAGCAGCGGCCTGCTCTGTCTCGGCCGCGAGATCGATCCCGCCAGCCCGGTCGTGTTCCGGCTGGTCCTCCGGAAAGGCGCGGCACGGCTGTGAGTTCCGACGGCGTCACCCGCGTCTACCTGTTGAAGCCCGGCGAGACCCTCGGCGCCTACCGCGTAGTCCGCCCGCTCGGCGCCGGCGGCATGGGCGAGGTCTACCTGGTCGAGCACATCCACCTCCGGAAGAACTACGCGCTCAAGATCCTGCCGGCCGCCATCTGCGCCGAGCCGCAGTTCGTCGACCGGTTCCGCATCGAGGCGCGCGTCATGGCGGATCTCGAGCACCCCGGCATCGTCCGCGTCCACAACTTCGGCGAGGACGGCGGGAAGTACTACCTCGTGATGGATTACGTCGAGGGCGCCGACGGCGCGCCGAGGACGCTGGAGGACGAGCTGGCCTGGGGCAAGAAGCTTCCCGAGCCGCGGGTCCGCGAGATCGCGCTCCAGCTCTGCGACGCGCTCGTCTACGCGCACGGCTTCCAGGGAACCGGCATCATCCACCGCGATCTGAAGCCGAGCAACATCCTCCTGCAGTCCGGCGGCGGCGCGGCCGGCGCGCCGCGGATCAAGGTCGCGGACTTCGGCCTCGCGAAGATCGTCGGCGGCGACTACATCAAGAGCGTGCTCGACCGCACCGCCCGCCTGACGATCCTCGCGCCCACCACGCCCGTCCCCGTCGCGGAGCAGGCCACGGAATGCGGCGACGCCACATCGCCGGTCTCAAGCACCGCCTCGCTGCTGGGCACCTACGACTACATGAGCCCCGAGCAGAAGGCGGGCGCCGCGATCGATGCAAGAAGCGACCTCTTCGCCGTGGGCGTCATCCTCTACCGCCTGCTGACCGGTCACAAACCCGACGGCGCCTACGAACCGCCCTCGAAGAGCGGCGTGGACACGGCGTGGGACGGCATCGTGAAGCGGTGCCTCCAGCGCAACCCGGACAAGCGCTACGCCACCGCAGCGCAGATGCGGGCGGATCTCGCGACGGCCGGCCTGCCGGTCTTCCGCAAGCCCCGCGTCCGGATCGCCGCCGCGGCCGCCGGCGCCCTCCTCCTGCTCGGCGCGGTCTGGTTCCTCCGGCCGGCCGGTGCACCGGCCCCGACCGAACCCTCCGGACCGGAGCCGGCCGGCGTCGCGGCCCCCGCGGAGGCCGGCCCCACGATCACGTTCACCGTCAGGGTCCAGCCGGCGGACGCCCGGGTGACCGTCCGCAAGGGGGACGAGGTCGTCGCCGAAAGCGACCGCCCGGGCGCCCGGGGCAACAGCTTCCGCCTCCGGCCGGGCGTCTACACGTTCACCGCCTCCAAGCCGGGACACCGGCCGCAGCAACAGGACATCGCCGTCGGACCGAAGGAGACGGAGTGGACGGTCCGGCTCGATGAGGTCCACGGATTGATCCGCATCGCCAGCGCGGAGGGTTCGAAGGTCTCGATCCTCGCGCCGGACGGCCGCCCGGTCGAAATGGAGCCGTCCCCGGCCGAGGGGGGCCGCCTCGACTACCGCGTGCTGGAGGGGCGCTACCAGGTCATCATCACCCGCTCGAACCACGCCGCGTTCTCCCGCACCGTCGAGGTCACGGAGGAGCGCCCGGTGGACGTCGACGCCGTGCTCACCGGGCTGCCCGGGCGTCTCCGCGTCCGCAGCACGGTTCCGCTGGAGGTCTGGCAGTTCGGCACGCTGCTCGGCACCTCGGGGGCCTGGATCACCGGTCTCCCGGCCGGCGACCAGACGATCGAACTCCGGCGGGACGGATTCCGCTCGGTGCGGATGCCGGTGACGATGCCTCCAGGCGGCGAGGCCGACATTGAGGCTCCCGCATTGGTGACGCGGCATGCCACGGTCGTTGTCCGCGCGCAGTTCCCCTGCCCCGGCGGCGTTTCGAACTTCACCGGACGGGCCCGGGTGCGGATCGGCGATGGCGGCCCGGAGACCGAAGTCGACCTCCCCCACGCCCTCGAGACCCGCGACCTCGGCCATTCGATCCGCGTGAGCGTGTCCGCGGATGGCTTCCGCAAGGCAGAGCCCCGGAGCATCCGGCCGACGGACGACTCGACCAACGATCTGGTTTTCGACCTCGTGCCGAAGCCCTCGCGGATCCGGCTGGTCTCGCCGATCCCGGCGGGCATCTACCGCGAGAGTGCAGTCCAAGGCACGACCATCCGCCGCTCGCTCTTCGGGCAGATCCGGCCCCTGGCCCACACCGGGGAGGAGATGACCCTCGACCCCTTCGTCACCCATGTTCTCTACGCGTGGGCCGAGGGGTACCTGCCGGAAAGGGTGGAGATCACACTGGACAAGGCCGACACCCAGTTCCCGGATCGCGAAGTGCGGTTGACGCCCGCTTCACCCGCGTTCCTGGAGGTCGTCCTGGATCCCGAGACGGCGGAACTGCGCGTCGGCGGAGTCGTCGAGACCAACCGGATCCTGACCCTGCCTTCGGGCATGGCTATCCCCGTGGAGATCCGGAGCGACGGTTACCGGACGCAGACCAACGTCCTCCGCGGCGCGGCCGGCGCCACGAACCAGGTCCGCGTCGCGCTCGAGAAGCTGCCCCCCGCACCCTGAGCCCGTGCAGGTCCCCGTCGGGGCGGTACGAGTCCTCGGTCGTCGTGCGGGGATCCCTCCGTCGATTGAATCAGGCCCGGATCTGCCATCTGGAGCTTTGGGCTTGTCCCTCATGCAACGGGTCGGTGCCGTTGCGAACAGCGTTCCGGTCGAGCGAGGATTGGAGCACTGCTGGGATGGTATTGGATCGTGGCGCGCATGGCCATCGGATCGATCATGTACCCGGCTCCTTGGAAGCGGAAGGCAACGACGCCCCCCCATGTCAACGACCGCCATTCCGTGGCGCGCTATGTGCCAGAACTGAGGCTCACGGTTTGTAGTCCCGCCAGATCCAGCGCATCGCCTCGGGGAAGATCTGGGTGCCGTGAACGCTGCTGTGCACTCCATTGCCGAAGACGAACTTGTGGTCGTAGCCCTGCTCTTTGAGCGCGGCGGCCATCGCCTGGTTCGCCGCCGGCCAACTCCCGAACTGGTTGACGATGTCGTTGGCGCCGTCCTGTTGGAAGATGCGGATCGGCTTCCTGGGCGTGGTCCGGACGAGGTCCGGGTACTTGTCGCCGCCGCGGATGTTCGTGAAGCTGCCGACGGTTGTGAAGCACTTGCGGAACTCGTCGGGGCGCTCCCAGCACACCGTCCATGCACAGATGCCGCCGCTGCTGCTCCCGGCGATGCACCGGCCCTCCGGGTCCTTGGTCAGGGTGTACTTCCTGCCGACCTCCGGCAGGATCTCCTCCAGCAGGAAGCGTGCGTAGTCTGCGCTCAAGGTGTCGTATTCCTTGCTTCGATTGGCACGAGGCGCCGGGCGTCCGTCGGGGCGCTTGCGCGGCGCCTCTCCCGGCTTCAAGGGCAGGTCGCCCGGCTGGATGAAGATGCCAATCGTTACCGGCATCTCTTTTCTGGCGATCAAGTTGTCGAACACCGTCGGCGCCTTGTACAGGACGCCGTCCTGGCAGACGAACACGCACGCCGGCTTCGCCGGATCGTATTGTCTGGGCACATAGACCCAATACTTCCGGAAGGTGCCGGGGAAGATGACACTGTTGGTCCACTCGTGTTCCGTGAGGGTGCCCTTCGGCACATCCGCATGCTCCTCGGAGTCCGGCGTCAGTTTCTTGTACGGCTCGTCCGGCGACACGCCTCGCTTCTCGGCGGCGCGAACCGAGGATTCAACCCCCGGAAGGAAGGCCAGAAGGGCAAGCCCCAGCCAGGCGATCGAGGTTCGCACCCAACGGTCGTTCATGGCGATTCTCCTGTCGTTTGCCGATACCCTATCGATGTTCCGTCAACTCCACAACGGCCGCACCCCAGCCCCCGCGTCACCCGGGGCCAATCCGAAAGAAGCCACGGCCGGCGTGCGCCGTGTCATCCACAACCCGACTCGCCATTGACCCGCGGGTCGCAGAGGCGGAGACTCTATCGGCAGGGACGACCATGAAGAACGGCACCCAGATCATCGCGGCGGTGCTACTGGCGACGTGGATCCCCCACCCCGCCCTCGCCCAGTCCTACACCATCGATACTCCGGGTGAGTTGCCTGTTCATGTGCGCGCTACGCCGGGGAGCGCCACGATCTCGAAATCGGGCGAACTGCCCACCTACGTCCGGTCGACGGCGAGCGGCGGCGCGACGATATCCAAGCCGGGCGAGTTGCCAGCGTATGTGCGCCCGATCGGAAACGGCGGGGCCACGATCTCGAAGCCCGGCCAGCTCCCGACTTATGTGCGCGCCACCTCGGGCGGCGGGGCCACGATCAGCAAGCCCGGCGAACTGCCGGTCCATGTGCGCCCCACGTCCGGCGGGTTCATCGTCCAGAAGGCCGGCGAACTGCCGACCTACGTGCGGCGGTCCGGGGGCGGCAAGGACGGGCTGACGGCGGCGGATGTCGCGAAGTACCTGCCGGGGGTCGCGGACAAGGCAGGGAAGAAACAGGGGACGAAGTAGCTGCATGAAGGTCACAGCGTTCAACGGTATGGCGAACGGCAGGTTCCTGAAGCGCAAGGTCGGCGCCGCCGTGGTCTCCGTGCGGCGGGGCGGCGCGGTCCACGTCTTCGACTCCATCAACCACCTGTTCCTGATCTGCGAGATGCTCATCCCCGGCTCCTGCTACTGGAACATGGGCGTCGGCCGGGACAAGGGCGCGGTCGAGAACGACGAGGAAGGCCTTCGGACCATGCGGGTCCTGGGCGAGAACATGGCCTGGCTGATGAAGAAGGTTGGATAGGCAGGGGGCGATTCCTGCGCCCGATCTTCGCGCGCCTTGCGGTCCCCTCCGGCCCCATCAGGAGGGTGCGAACTCCAACTGGCCAAGGATATCCAGCGATCGGATCATGGCCTCGTCCTTGATGGCGCCGTAGTTCTGATTGAGGACGAGATCGACAATATCGCGATGTGCTGCATCGTCCACGGCGGCCAGCACGATGCTCGTGATATCCGGACCCACCACGATGTTCGGTGCGGCCCATCGGTTCAAGTGGGTCACGGTCGGGCGGGGTTGCTGGATGTACAGCCGCTCCTCCTTGTCGCGGAGGAAGACCCAGCAATGGCGCTCTCGGGTCGGACCCGAATACGGCACGAAATCGCCGTGGATCAGATGCTGCCCTCGGACCGGCTTGAAATCGGGGTCCAGGATAATGCGGGGAGCCCTGTTCCGCCCGCAGGTGACAGGAACCAGAGCGGGAGGAGTGTCCCCCAGGAAGCTGAAATCGACTTTGGCGGCGTCGCGACTGTGGAACTCGATCTGCTCCGAGCCTTGGAAGAGGGGCAGGGACTCGCGGATGGGGACGAGGTCTGTCGCGCGCGCGAAGATGAAACACTCGCGGGCCAGTCCCCCGGGCAACCTTGTGGAGAAGACATGGCGGATCGTCACTATTTCCGCCATCTGCCAGTTGGACATCTGTGGGCGGGTCAGAAGCACGATGCACCGGGTGCAGTTGCCCAAGGCGAGCCCGATCATGGGATCCAACTGGTCGAGTGGGATCGGCCGGTCAAACCACCAAGGATCCTGTCCCAACTCCCGCAGATTCCCCCCGATGGTCTTGGCGAGGGCATCGCCCGTCGCGAAGTTGAAAGACAGGAATACGCTCATGGCCTTTCCTCCTTGATCTCGTGCGCTTCGGGGCATGCATGGTTGTGTTCAATCGGTGGCCGCGCCAAGCGCGGCAAGGGGAAGCAGGTGCTCGGGTCGCGTCTGGCCGGCTGAGAAATCGAGCACGATTTGGATCGCGATTAGTGCCCAGAACGTCGTTGCGCCGACAACCAGCACCGCGGGATGGGTTACGAGGCGCAGCAAGGGGGCGAGAGCGATGGCGAGGCCTACCGCCACGAGCGTCCAGTTCGCGGAGTACAGGCCCGTGCCCAGGAACACGGCACCTGAACCGCATTCCCATAGCGCAAGTCCCGCATGCGCTCGATTGTCGCGCGCGCCTCCGGTTGGGGTGAACGTGTGGCGTCCGCCCAAGCCAGCCCCGACGGCGGGCGGATAGAGGGCCAGGCCGGCCATGGCGATGAAGGGCATCAAGGAAACGAAGGACGCGCGCCGCAGTGGCGGTGCGAAGCGAAGCAATCCGGCGGCGAAGTAGGGAATCATCAGCGGAAGCAGGATACACCATACCCCGGCGGGCAAAGCGCAGGTGAAGGGCCGCGGCAGGACCGCGTGCAACGCAGTTCCCAGCAAAACCAGCCATCCCCCGGCTAGCAGCGGCAAACGCAGTTCGCGCACCGTAAGATCCAGTTTCGCCGTCATCCCCAACGTCGTGCGCCATAGCCGCGGCAGCACGGTCATGACGATCTCGACGTCTGCGCTGATCCACCGGCTGAGCCGTCGCCAGTAGGCCACAAACGACCTGGGAAACTCCTCCCAAGCAACAGCGTCGGGCACCGCAACGCCCAGTCGGCCGTGCTCGGCCAGCGCGATCGTAAACGCGAGGTCTTCGCTCACGACCTCCGGAAACCCGCCCACCGCAACAAGGTCTGCAGTACGCAAGAGCACGCCGTGGCCGAGCATCCAGGGAAGGCCGGTCAGATTCCGCGCGGGGATGACGTATCGCCAGTTCACATCCACATGCAGGCCAAGCAGTGCCTGAAACGGCGTCTGCGCCGGACGAGCCATATGACATCCCTGAGCGAACGCTGCATCTTCGCGCTCCATGGCATCCAGGAGCCGGCGGGCGAAATCCGGTGGAAGGACTTCGTCCGCATCGACCACCAGTAAATACGGGTACTTGCGCGGATTCCCGACGGTGGACAACCAGTGGTTAAGGTTGCCGGCCTTGAAGCCCCGGCGATCCTCCCTGCGAATGACGCTTGCATGCACGGCGTGCTGGCGGACCCACGAATCCAATGCAGCGCGGTTGGCCGCGTCCGTCGAGTCGTCCAGCAAGAAGAGTTCGGTTTTCACGCCCGCCTGAGAGAGAAGCGATGCGCATGCCTCGGGATCGAAATCGTCACACGTGGGACAGAGAATCGCGACTGTCGAGCACGTCGCACATCCGGGGCTCGTCCGGCGGTTCCCAGCCCGTCGAATGGCGACGAGGCTCAGGATCACGCCCAGGGATTGGCCGATGGCTAGCGCAAGCAGCGGAAGAGCCGGCAACCAAAGACACGCGATCCCGATAGCAACGATGCTGGGAACCATGAAAGCAAGGAACATCATGGTCACAGTAAGGGGGGAGTCGGCGCCAACCGACCGGCGCGGCCGCGTGCAAGCCCAAAGGGAGGTTGAAGCCCAGATAGCGGTCTGCAAACCCGCTGTGCCGGACCGAAGAGGAGGCCTCCACCGGATCTGAGCACACTTTCGGATCGAACATCGAAGGTCGTTGCCGGGCGCCAGCGATGTACGTCGTGCGACGTACGCCATTCAGGACCGAACGAGCCAGAAGACCTCATGGATGACACCATCCCAGAATGGCCATTGTGGGACAAGAACTCTTCGTGCGAATCGGTCTGTCACCGAGATGGAGCGCAGCCCAGCCCGCGAGCATCCTCCCGGCCAAGCAGACCGAACCAAGCAGATGGGCGGCGTCAGGCGACGGATGCGGTCTCCGGGAGCTTGCGCCACCAGTCCGCGCGTGACTGGCAACGCTCACGTCCGTTGCGCAGCACGTTGGCCAGCCCCTTTGCGTTGGTCTCCATGCCGCTGCCAAGTCGGTCCTGTTCGGTATACAACGCGCAGGCGCGATCCAACTCGCGGGACCAGTCGGCCTCCGGCGCGCCCGTTGCGGCCAGCAAATCGGCGTGGCACAGGTGCAGCGGCGGGTAGGAGGCGAATCGCGCGAGCAGCGCTTCGCACTCCACCAGGAGTTGCCGCATCTGCGGTCCGGCCTCGGCACGCGACTTCGCACGCATGATCAGCTTCTCGCGGTTTCCGAGCACGGCGTTGTGGAACTTGGCGTTGTCGGGCTCGATGCGCACGGCGTGCCTGCCCGCCTCCACCGCAATCTCGATGTGGCCCGTATGGCCGCAGACGAACGCGAGTTCGTTCCACACGTGCGGATTGTCTGGATCCAGTCTTGAAGCCTCCTCCAGCAGCGGGCGCGCGCGTTCCAGGTCCTCCCGATTGCGGGCACGCTCCACCATGTCGAAGGCGCGCTTGAGCAAACGGCGCGCCCGCGTCGCAGGATCGTTACCGAACAGCGCATCGAGCAGGCCCATGACTCACCTCAGGATTAGGGATTGCACTACAGCTTCCATGACGGGGGCAAAGCGCAAGAAGTCCCTGAATGATCCGAAGTACGTGAAGGTCACCACCACCTCCAGGTTCTTCCCGGTCTTGGGGTGCGGCAGCACCAAGCTGTACTTCCGAGACCACGCTCCAGCCGTCATGCTCCAGAAGGTGGTCGCGAAATGGCGGTAGCCGAAGGCGATCACGGTGTGCACGCCGAGGTCGCGATGCCCAAAGTCCTCGAAATACTCGGCTGCGAAGTCGCGTGTGAGTTCCATCAACTCAGTATCGGTCAGGCGGTGGTCCGCTGGCACGGCCTGCCGCTGCGGGCCGGAAGATTCCCCGGCTGAAAACTCAACCACCGCCCGACCGCCACGGTCCGTAAGGCAATAGTAGTCGCTGAAGGCCCCGGAATCCTCGCGCAATCGCTCGGGATCCACGCCAAACCGTTGCGCCAGCCGATCCGTCTGACCTCGAAGCGATTCCCGGTTGAAGCGACGCCAGACTGCGAATCGTCGCAGATCGAGAGAGACGGTGGAGCCGGCAAATGCGATCTCGACGGGGTTCGGTGGGGCCGTCGCCATATCGGTGCTCGCGCACGCGGCTGCGACATGCGTCGGCCGGGTGTCGATGTGGCGGACGATGTCCGCAATCTCCCGTTCCAAGACTTGGTTCGAGGGGAAGAGGAGCCAACGGCAGTTGTTCAACGCGGGGCCGTACTTCTCTTCAAAGCCGGCGCCCTTCGGGAGTCCCACGGGTGTCACGCAAGCCGCACCCAGACGTTGCAGGAAAGGCTCCAACTCGCGCTGGCAG
>CAYODK010000101.1:0-18449 GCA_964402695.1 uncultured Verrucomicrobiota bacterium | reverse complement strand
CTGGCGTCGGTGGCCGGTGCTTCCGGCGGCCTCGGCATCTTCCTCGACGAGGCGCGACGCATCCTGTCCACCTGACCCCCGCCCCACCCCGCCCACGGACGGGACCTTTCCTGCCCGCCCCGCGCATCCGGATTGACTCGCGGCGGCGAGTGCTGAAAATGTGCGCTTTCCGCGCGCGGCGCGGAACACCCTTTGAGGAGTCTTCAGCGTGAAGGATCGACCCATGCACAGGCCGGACCGGCGCCACCCGGCGGGCGCAGGGGACCGGTAGGCCCATGTACCGGTTTCGCCCCACCTATCTCGGCCGGCCCGGCCGGTACGCATTGCCTCCCCAACCCCGCCCGCCGGAGCCCGCGCTCGACTGGCGCCGGATCCGCCACTGGACGGCCGGCGCCTGCGTCGCGGTCGTCGCCGCGGCCCTCGCTTCCCTGATGCTTCGCGGCTGCCCGGAACGGGAGGACCAGCCCGAGCCGCGGCCGCCGGGACCCGCCGTCACCACCGCGGCCCCGCGCTACGTCGCGTTCGGCTTCCCCACCGCGCAGACGAACCTCGTGGCGACCAACGCACCGGGCATCTTCATGCCGACCGCGTCCGGACGACCCGAGTCGGCCCTTTACGGCTCGGTTCGCACCGCCGTCTATGGAAAGAGCGTCCTGCCGTCGTTCCACGAGGGCATCGACATCGCGCCCCTGCTGCGCGACCGGAAACGGAACGCGCTCGACGACGTCGTGGCCGCCGCGGACGGCACCGTGGCGCACGTCAACCGCGTCGCGGGCAACTCGGACTACGGCCTCTACGTGGCGATGGTTCATGACGATCCGGCCGGCCCGGTCTACACCCTCTACGCCCATCTCGACGAGGTCCCCCGGGATCTCAAGGCCGGCCAGGTCGTCGCCCGCGGCACGCGCCTCGGGCGCCTGGGCCGGACGCCGACGCATGTGATCCCCGTGGAGCGCTCCCACCTGCACTTCGAGGTCGGCGTCCTGCTCAACCCCGAGTTCCGCCGTTGGTTCCACTCGAAGAAGCTCAAGCCCGACCACGGCAACTACAGCGGATTGAATCTGTTCGGCTTCAATCCGATCGCGCCCTACGTCGCCCAGGCCGAAGGCCGGGCGTTCTCCCTCGAGGGTCATCTCGCCGCCCATCCCGTGGGCTTCGTGGTCGCCATCCCGACGAAACGGCGGCCCCATTACTTCCGGATCTACCCCACCCTGTGGCGGGGCGAGCCGCACGACGGAGGCCCGCTCGTCGTGGGGGCATCCGACGGCGGCGTTCCGCTCTTCGGCCGGAACGCAACGGCCGAGGAGGAAGCGCAGCTCGGCAGGAGCCGATTCCGCGTCCTGCAGGCCGACCCCGACGTGCTGGGCCGGAACGGCCGGCGCCTCGTCGTCCCCGAGAAGGGCGCATGGACCCTCGGCCGCAATGGCGAATCCTGGCTCGATATCCTCACGTCCCCCTGAGCGGAGCCGCGCGGGTAGACCCCGCGGGCCTCACCGTTCCGCCGGAACGAGCGCCACCGACGTCTGGAACGGATAGGGACAGGTGCAACCGGCGCTCGCCTCGGGAATCAGCACCAGGCCGCCGGCCGGGATGATGTTGATCCAGCACCCCGGGCGTGTCGCGCGCGCCAGCGGGATCCGCCCCCCGTCGCGGAGGTCGAACAGGTACGGCAGCTTCTCCTCCGAGAACCGGCTGAAGGCGCAGAACCGCGAGGCCGAGATCGTCGCGCACTTATGGCTCTTCTCCCAGCGCGGGCCGGCGTGCGGCTCGCCGGAGTCCAGGCGGCAGGCGAAATCCGGCCCGTAGACGACGCCCCCGACGATCGCCGGGTGCTGCACCTGCTCGCCGTGCGCGCCGTCGAGCACGTGGTCGTAGTTCGGCGTGAAGGTCCGCGCCCAGCGCCGCGCGCCCGTCGCGGCATCGAACGCGAAGAGGTCGTACCGCACGCGCTTCAACTGCGACGGCTTCGGACGGCCCGTCACCTCCGCCGGATCGACCTCGGCATAGCGCGTCCCCGTGACGAGGAGCGTCTCCGACGCGTAGCTCATGTAGAGCGCGTGCTCGACGGAGGCCAGGTCGACGGCAACGTCCCACGCGACCCCGCCCGTCCGGAGATCCAGCGCGACCAGCCGCGCGCCGGCCCCGACAAGGTCCGGGATCGTCACGCGCCCGTCGGCGGACGCCAGGGTCGCGGGGTTGCCGCTTTCGACGAACACCACGCGCCCGCCGCCGATCGTCAGCGACGGGTTCGGAATCAGGCCGCGCCGCGCCGGGTACGTCCATCGGGGAGCGCCCGACACGGGGTCGACCGCGAAGATCGCCGAACTGCACACCAGCGGCTGCCGGTTGCGCCAGATGATCTCGTCCTCGGCATCCGTCATCCGCCGCATCGATCCACCGCGGCGAGCCGCGCTGCCGACGAGCAGGCCGTCCGATACGGCGAGGTAGCCCCAGGCGGCGTCCGGCACCGGCACCGGGATCCCACGCTCGGTTCGGCCGGACTCCGCATCGAGCGCCAGGCACGAGCCGCCGGCGGCCACGTAGACGCGCCGGCCGTCCGTCGCGAGGCTGCTCGAATCCTTGAACGCGCCGACGCGGACGGAGTCCGGAATGGACCGCTCCCAAAGCACGAAGCCGTTGTAGGCGTCGACCGCGGCGAGATAGTCGAAGCCGGGCACGAAGAGCCGGCCGTCGGCGTAGAGCGGCGCCGGGCCCTTCTTGTGCCGGTCGACCATGGTCGCCGGCCCCGGGCGTCCGAACCACTGCACGTCCATCGGCCCCGGTGGGAGTTCGTCGCCGCTGCACGCGGTGTTGGCGGGGTCGGCGTAGAAGTGCGTCCACGCGCCACTGCCGGGCAGCGGGCCGCGTCGCGCGGTCGCGCGGCGCACCGACCGGCTCTCCACGCGCCCCCCCGGCAGCGTTGCGGCCCATGCGTCCAACTGGCGCGCCCCGGCCGAACCCGCCGGCGCCGCGATGCAGACCGCACCGCCACAGGGCCTCAGCGCCCGTGCGACCGCCTCCGCCGGAGGGGGCGCCGCGCCTTCCGTGAGTGTCCGCTCGCTGACGATCAGGTTCGCGAAAGCGCGCGGATAGGGAAGGTCGGAGGATCCCCCCTGGTGGACGACGACACGCGCGCCGTACAGCCCCGCGCGGGCGAGCAGACTCCGCGAGGCCGCCACGGCCGCGGGATCGTCCTCGCGGCACACGATCCGGTAGGCCGAACGCCTCGCGATCTCGATCGCGAGACGGCCCGTGCCGGACTGCAGAACGAGACAGTACCCGTTCGAACTCGACGCGAGGGCGACCGCCTCCGCCGCCGCAGCGGCGAGAGCTGGATCGGATTCCGGAACGGACACGGCCGGCTCCGCCGGAATCGCCCGCGCCGCGACGGACGCCGGAGTCTCTCCGGCGAAGCAGACCAGGTCGCCGTTCGAGAGGCTGGCGAGGAGCCTCCCGTGGGCCGCCGAGAGACCCTCGACCTCGCCTTCGACATGCGCCGAGAAGAGACGCCGTCCGTCGCCGACGGCCAGGGCCGTCACGTGACCGGGGCCGCCCGCGACCAGCGCACCCCCGGCGCGGATCATCGTGGTCGCCCCGTCGACCGGCGCGGTCCAGAGGGGCTCCGGCAATCGCCGCACGGCGCCGCTCGCCGGCAGCCCCTCGCGCGGAAGGGCCTGGATCCGTCCCTGGGCGAGGAGGTAGGCGGCGTCGCGCTCGACGATCAGGCAGTCGCCGCGCGCCGCCAGGACCGGGTCCTTGGACATGGGCTGGAACCAGTGGATCCGCCCGTCCTCGCTCGGCCCCGTGGCGAGCACACCGTCGGCCAGGACGGCAAAGCACCCCCCCACGAGGTTGGATTGCCATGGATTCGTCGTGCCGTGCCGGACCAGCGGCCGGCCGGTTGCCAGGTCGCACGTCCAATACGCGGTCCGGCCGGTCGACAGGAAGAGCCGGTCGGCCGAGGCGAGCATCGTCCCCTGCGCCGTGAACGGCAGCTTCTCGACGCGTCGCGGCTCGCCGGTCGCCGCGTCGAACGCGCCGAGGTGCACGCCGTGCTCCGGGAACAGGCCCGCGCTGGCGTGGAGCGTTCCGTTCTCGACGACGAGCCCGCCGCGCACAGGCCAGAGCGAGATCATGCGTCCGTTCCCCGGCAGGCGGCGGTCGGCGCCGGGCGCCGCACGGCGCTTCCAGTTCAGCGCGCCGGTTGAGGCATCGAGGCCGTAGAGACAGCCGTCGTCCGACCCCGCGATCACGAGCCCGCCCGAGAGCACCGGCGGCAGCCGCACCGGTCCCTCGGTGACGAAACGCCAGCGCAGGCGGCCGGTGGCGGCGTCGACGGCGCACACGGAATCGTCGCCGGAGGACCCGTAGTAGACGGAGGCGGCATCGGCGACGGCATGGTAGGCGCGGTCGAAGGTCAACGTCGGATGCAGCGGGCCGTGCATCACGGCGTAATTCGTCGCCGCCGGCGCCGGCCATGCGGGCGCGGGAGGCTGCAGGGGGCGATGCGTCCAGATCGGGTGAAGGGGGAACGGCAGCTCCGCGTCCGTCGCGCCGGACCGGTGGTTGTCGTGGCGGAACGCGGGCCAGTCCCCCTCGCCGGCCCCCGCCGCCGCGCCCGCACCCACGGCGAGCACCCCCATCGCGACCAGCCATCGATGCGCGCAGATCATGCCCGCCTCTACGGGATCCCCCCGGACAAGTCAACGCTCCACCTGTTGGATGTTGGTTGTTGGCTGTTGGATGTTGGATGTTGGATGTTGGGTGTTGGATGTTGGATGTTCGGTATTCGATGTTGGGCGTTCCCCCTTGGTTCATTGACTCCCCGCCGCCCCGGCGGCATCATGGCGCGCGACGGGCGGCGGAAACGGCCCGGGGAGACCCATGAGCGAACCCGTGTTCCAGATCGGCGCGGACGGCGTCGACGCGGCGGCGATCGAGGCGGAGATCCAGTCCGCCGTCGACTCGCGCATCGCCTCCGGCGCCTACGCGGACGCCCGCATCGGCCGCGCGGAACGGCTGAATCTCGTGACCCTGCGCAAGGACGGCGCCTTCATCACCCACTACCTCCGCAGCCTTCGCGATGCCGTCGAGGTCGACATCTCGGACTTCGAGATCCGCGAGCGGCGCGCCGGCCTCGCTCCCCTGCTGATCCGCCTCAAGAAGACCATCTGGGGCCTGCTCAAGTTCTACACTTACCGCCTCTGGTCCCAGCAGAACCAGGTCAACAGCATGCTCGCCGCCGGACTCGAGGGGATCGACGAGCAGTACGCCGCGAAGATCCGCCGGCTCGAGGAGCGCCTCGCCGAACTCGAGCGCCGGGGCGGCGGCGGCGGAACGCAGGCCGGCTGACATGGCCGCGATCGCCTCCATCGCCGTCGTCGTGCCGCGTCACGCCGACGGGGCCACCGCGGGCGGCGCCGAGACGCTGCTGCGCCAGCTCGCGCTGCGGTGCGCGGGGCGCGGGCTCCGCGTTCGGCTGCTGACGACCTGCGCGAGGAGCCACTTCACCTGGGCCAACGAGCGCGCGCCCGGCATCGTCCGCGACGGCCCGCTGGAGGTCGAGTACTTCCCCGTCGACGACCGCGACGCGGGCGTCTTCCTCGAACACCAGCAGACCCTCAGCCGCGGCGGCGACCTCACGCGCGCGCAGGAGGAGGCGTGGCTCGCCAACAGCGTCCACAGCCGCGCCCTCTACGAGCACCTCCGCGCGACGGACTACGACCGCGTCCTCGCCGGCCCCTACCTCTTCGGACTCACCGTCGGCGCCGCCCTAGTGCGGCCGGAGACGACCCTCCTCGTGCCCTGCCTGCACGACGAGCCCTTCGCCTACGTGTCGCTCATCCGCGAGATGTTCGGCGCGGTCCGCGGCTGCCTGTTCAACTCCGAGCCCGAGCGCGACCTCGCCGCCCGGATCTGCGGCCTGCCCGCCGAACGCGGCAGGGTCGTCGGCATGGGGATCGAGCCGTTCGACGCCGACCCGAAGGCCTTCGCGGCGCGCCGCGGGATCGACGCGCCCTACGTCCTCTACAGCGGCCGGCGCGAGGCCGCCAAGGGCGTGCCGATGCTCGCCGAGTACGTCCGCGTCTTCCGCGAACGGACGGCGCGCGACGTCCGGCTCGTGATGACCGGCAGCGGCCCCGTCGACCCGCATCCCTTCGTCGTCGACGCCGGCATGCTGCCCGAGGCGGAGAAGCGCGAGGCGATGGCCGGCGCCCGCGTCTTCTGCCACCCGTCGCGCCTCGAAAGCCTGGGCATCGTCCTGCTCGAATCGTTCATGGCCGGCACGCCCGCGCTCGTCAACGAGGGCAGCGAGGTGCTCCGGTGGCAGTGCCGCCGCTCCGGCGCGGGCCTTGGATTCCGCCACTACCCCGATTTCGAGGCGATGCTCGACCGCCTCCTCGCCGACGAGCCGCTGCGCGCCCGGATGGGTGCCCAGGCCCGCCGCTTCGTCCAGGCCGAATACTCCTGGCCCGCCGTCGACGCGCGCCTTTTCCAAGCCTTGGAAACGCTGTGAGCCACCGCTTCCAAGCCGTGGAAGAACCGGGAACGGCGGCTCGCTCCGATGCCGCGGGTTTCAGGTTTCAGGTGTCAGGCATTCGGAGGTTCACAGGTTCGCAGGTTCGCAGGTTCGCAGGCGGGACGCGGATCGACGATCGCTTTCGGGTTTCAGGTTTCATCCCTCATCCCTCCTCCGTTGGTTGTTGGCTGTTGGCTGTTGGATGTTGGATGTTGACTCCGCCGTTCGATGTTCGGTGCCTGCCCTGCGAAGCCTTGGCGAAGCAGGGTTCGATGTTCGGTGTTCAATGTTCGGCCGGAGGCCGTCTGTGACCGCCCGCTCCCTCCACCAGATCGTCGCCGGCTACAGCAAGGGCGATGCGATCAGCAACGAGGCGCTGACGATCCGCGCCATCGTGCGCGCCCGCGGGCTGGCCTCCGAGATCTACTGCGAGACCGCGCGCGTGCTGCCGGAACTGCGCGGCGACGTCCGCGATCTCTCCCGCGCCGCGGCGGACCTCGGGCCGGACGACGCGGTCCTCCTGCACCTCTCCATCGGCTCGCCGGCCAACGAGCTCTTCCCGTCGCTGCGGGCGCGCAAGGCGATCCTCTACCACAACATCACCCCGCCGGAGTGGTTCGAGGGCGTGCGCGACGCCACCGCGCGCATGCTCGCCCACGGCCGCGAACAGGCACGCGCGCTGGCCGGCTCCGCGACGGTCACGCTGGCCGACAGCGCCTACAACGCGGCGGAGCTCGAGGCGATGGGCCACCGCGACGTCGGCGTGTTCCCGCTCGCCCTCGACTTCGGGCACATCCGCGCCGCGCCGGACCGCGGCGTGATGCGCGAGTTCGGCGACGGCCGCCTCAATGTCCTCTTCGTCGGCCGCGGCGTCCCGAACAAGCGGATCGAGGATCTCGTCGGCGCCTTCTACTACCTGCGCCGCACCGTCGAGCCGTCCGCGCGCCTGATCCACATCGGCTCCTACGCCGGCTGCGAGCGCTACCTGAGCCTGCTGCGCGCTCGGGTCCGGGAGTGGAAGCTGGAGGACGTCCACTTCCCCGGCTCGGTTCCGCAACCGCAGCTCGCCGCGTACTACCGCTGCGCCTCGGTCTTCCTGTGCATGAGCGAGCACGAAGGTTTCTGCGTGCCGATCGTCGAGGCCATGGCCCACGACGTGCCCGTGCTCGCCTACGCCGCCGCCGCGGTGCCCGAGACCCTCGGCGGCGCCGGCGTGCTCTTCCGAGAGAAGCGTTTCGACCTCGTCGCCGAGGCCGTCGCCCGCGTCGCGCGCGACGCCAAGCTCCGCGGCGCCCTCCTTGCCGGCCAGCGCCGCCGCCTCGCCACCTTCGAGTCCCGCGACCTCCCCGCCGAACTGTGGCAGAAGCTCGGGCCGGTGCTGGCGTAGGATTCGCACGGAGACGCGGAGGGCGCGGAGGCTGGATGTCGGAAGAAGTCGGAGGTCAGAGGTCGGAGGTCGGAGGGCAGGAGTGCTGAAACCTGACACCTGGGACCACCGTTCCTCACTCCTCGCTCACCGCTCATCACCTTCTTCCGCCTTTCCTTGCCACCGCACACCGGGCTATGCTTCCGCCACAGAGAGGGAGACACCGATGCACACGTTCATCACGGCGACGGAATGGCAGGGCGGGGAGAAGCTGGTCACGCGGACGGAGGGCGGACTGGCCCTCGACGTCTCGTCCCCGCCGCAGTTCGGCGGCGAGGGGGGCAAGTGGACGCCCGAGGACATGCTCGTCGGCGGCGTCGAGTCCTGCATCCTGCTCACGTCGATGTATTTCGTCACCAAGAACAAGATCGGCCTCAAGGCCTGGAGCAGCCGGGCGACGGGCACGATGGAAAAGGGCGCCTCCGGCCTGCGCTTCACCCGCATCGACGTCCGCATCACCGCCTGCGTCGCCTCCGCCGACGACGTTCCGAAGATGCAGGAAGCCGTGAAGCTGGCGGAGAAGTACTGCCCGCTCAGCGCCGCGGTGAACTTCCCCGTGGAGTTCACGCTGGATTGCTCCGTCCAGTAGCCCGGAAGCGTCCATGCAACCGCGCCGGCTTCCGCTCACCGCGGCGATCGCCGCGTGCCTTGTCGAACTCGCGGCATCCCCCGCCCCGGCCTGGGGCCCGCACCCGCAGATCACGGCCGCCGCGCTGAAGGTGGTCGGCACGAACGACCCGCTGGCGGTCGCCCTGGGCCCGGAGCGCGCCGCGCTGACGGAATACTGCTGGATGCCGGACTGGCGCAGGAGCTGGGTCGCCCGCCAGGACGGCCCCTTCCTTGCCGACGATTTCCTCCCGTTCCCGGGCATGCCGGTCCATGCGGGACACATGATGCCCGGCGTGAAGGACACCTGGACGCCGTATTTCCGGCGCGCCCTCCAGGCGCTCCGGTCGGAGACGCCTCCCAACGCCGCGCGCTGGGTCGGCAGCCTCCTGCACTTCGTCGAGGACTCCGGCGCCCCGCCCCATGCGCATCCGAAGGGCGGGGACATGCACTCGGTGATGGAGAACTGGGTGCAGTCGACCCGGATCTCCATCGACGGCTACCGTCCGGTTCTTCTCGGCCGGACCGACGACGAGGCTCTCGCCGGCTTCCTGCGCCGCATGGAGTCCTATGTGGCGGCGGCCGCGGATCGCGGGCGCGAAATGGAACCGCTGGCCGCGGTCTCGAACCGCCCGGCGGTCGAGGCCATCGCCCTCGTGTCGGCCATCGAGTCCGCCAAGGCCGTGGCGGACGTCCTCCTCACCCTCGGCCATCTCCTGACGCTCGCGCCCGCGGGCCGGGGCGCCGCGCACGGCGTGGTCCGTTTCGCATCCGCAGGCGCGACGAACCGGACGCCCGCGAAGGTCATGCTTGCCGGTTCCGACTGGTGCACGCTTTGCAGCTCCGCCGGGGAATGGTCGCTCCGCGGGATCCCGCCCGGCGGGTACGAGGTCCTCGCCATCGCGCCCGGCCACGCGCCGGCCCGCGCGATGCTGTCGGTCGCGGCGGATCGCGACACCGCGTGCGATGTCGACCTGCCCGCCGCAGCCCCGGCGGGAAACCTGCTCATGAACCCGGCCTTCGATCTCGCGTGGGTCGATGGGAGGCTGCCGGACTACTGGCACCGCCAGAAGGACGCGTGGGAGAGCGAACCGATCCCCGTGTCGCCCGGAACCCGCTTCCGCCTGGAGGTCGTGTGGAAGGATCCCGCCACGGGGTCCGTCGTGATCCGGTGGCGAAACACGTCCTCGCCCTCCGGCGGCCAGACCGAGGTCTCGGCGCCACTCTCGGCCGGCGAGTCCGCACGCGCGTTCGAGGTTCCCGCGGGCATGAAGTTCGCCCGCGTCGCCCTGCTGACGACCGCGCCCCACCCGACCGCCGTCTGCGACCGCGTCGGGCTCGCTCCGGTCGAGTAAGGTCTTTGCGATTGCGCGTTCGCCGCCACTCCCGCATATTCGGGCCTTTCCAACGGGGTGCGGGGCATGGCGAAACCAGGGTCCAGGGGCGCGGCGGAAACGGCCGAATCGATGGCGCAGCGGCAGCGGGAGATCTCCGTCTCGGAGTTCTTCCTCAAGAACCGCCACCTGCTCGGCTTCGACAGCCCGCGGCGGGCGCTGCTGACCGCCGTCAAGGAGGCGGTGGACAACGCCCTCGACGCCTGCGAGGAGGCGCGCATCCTGCCCGAGATCGCCGTCGACATCACCCAGACCTCCGCCGCGCGGTTCCGCGTCGAGGTCACGGACAACGGCCCGGGCATCGTCCGCGCGCAGATTCCGAAGATCTTCGCGAAGCTGCTCTACGGATCGAAGTTCCACCGCCTGCGCATGTCGCGCGGACAGCAGGGCATCGGCATCAGCGCCGCCGGGATGTACGGCCAGCTCACCACCGGCCAGTCCACGCGCATCCTGTCCCGCACCGCGAAGTCGAAGGCCGCGCACTCGATGGAGGTACAGATCGACACGCGCGCGAACAAGCCGGTCATCCTGCGCGATGAGGAGACCGACTGGGCGCCCGCGTTTCCGAACCCGGACAAGCCCGCCGACCCGCCCGCCCCCGCCGGCCACGGCACGGGCGTTTCGATCGAGATGGAGGCCGCCTATGTCCGCGGCCGGCTCTCGGTCGATGAGTTCCTCCAGCAGTGCGCCATCGTCAACCCGCACCTCCAGCTCCACTACCGCGTGACGCTGCTGGCGAAGGAGGAGAAGGATCAACAGCCAACAGCCAACAGCCAACAACCAACAGCCAACAACCAACAGCCAGCATCGAATGGCGGAGGGGGCGCCGCGTGGCAGACGTACCGGCGCGCGGTGAAGGACCTGCCGCCGCCGCCGGGCGAGATCCAGCCGCACCCGCACGGGGTCGAATTGGGCATCCTGATGCAGATGCTCAAGGATACTTCGTCACGGACGCTGCGCGGCGCTCTGGCGACCGACTTCTCGCGCGTCAGCGACCGAACCGCGCTCGAGATCTGCACGCGCGCGGGGCTGGAGCCCAAGGCGAACCCGACGCGCATCGCGCACCGCGAGAGCGAGGCGCTGTTCAAGGCGATCGCGGAGACCAAGCTGATGCGGCCGCCGACGGACTGCCTCTCGCCGATCGGCGAGGAGGCGATCGTCGCGGGGTTGAAGAAGGAAATCCAGGCGGACTTCTACACGGCGGTCACGCGCGACCCCGCCGTCTACCGCGGGAACCCGTTCATCATCGAGGCGGGGCTCGCCTGCTCGAAACCCGGGGAGAACGAGGACCAGGCCGCGGACGACCCCGTACGGGTCCTGCGCTTCGCGAACCGCGTCCCCCTGCTCTACCAGGCCGGCGCCTGCGCGGTCACGAAGGCCGTCATCGGCGTCAACTGGAAGGCCTACGGTCTGTCGCAGCCGAAGGGCTCGCTGCCGGTCGGCCCGGTCGTGCTGATGCTCCACATGGCCAGCGTGTGGGTGCCGTTCACGAGCGAGAGCAAGGACGCGATCGCGTCCTACGCCGAGATCCTGCGCGAGGCGACGTTCGCGCTGCAGGAATGCGGCCGCCGGTTGTCGGTCTTCCTCAGCCGCCGCCACCGCGAGGCGGAGGCCATGCGCAAGCGCGACTACATCCAGCTCTACATCCCCCATCTCGCCCTCGGACTGAAGGGCGTTCTCGGCCTCTCCGATCGCGAAGAGGCCGATGTGAAGCGCCGCCTCGAGAAGATGCTCGAACGCACGCATCTTGACGTTTGAGCGGGGCGCGGACGGGAGCCGGAATCCGAGAGCCGTGATTCAGAAGAGCAGAGCCGATTCCCCACTCCCATTCCCCCTGTTCCCCCACTCCCGACTCCCGGCTCCCGGTCTCCCCTCCGGCATCAGCCCGACGCGGCGCCACCCGGATCCCCCTGCCGGATTTCGACGCCGTGGCCCGCCGTCACGGGACGCAGGTCGATGTGCGGACCGGTGCGGGTGAAGCCCCCGGCGAAGGGGTGCGATGCAATGAAGGCCGGCGTATCCAGGTCGATGAAGCGGAAGCCTCCGGCGCCGGCCGCGACACAGGCGGCCATGGTCATGGCCAGGATCGACTCCACGTTGCCGCCCATCATCAGACCAAGGCCGGCCGCCCGCGCCGACGCGATCACATCGAGCGCCTCGCCGACCCCCGCCTTCATCAGTTTCACGTTCACGACGTGCGCGGCGCGCGCACCGCCGATGCGATGGACGTCGGCGGCGCAGCGGACGGCCTCGTCGGCCGCGACGGTCAGACCCGACTCCTCCCCGAGCGCGCGCATCCCGTCGAGATCGTCCGCGTCCAACCACTGCTCCAGCAGCGACGGACGGATCCCGCGCCGGTCGAGCCCGCGCAGCAACTCCGCCGCCGACGAGCGGGAGAGCCCCGCGTTGCCGTCGAGAATCAGGCCGAGGCCCGGCGCGGCGCGCGTGACCGCGTCCAAGCGCGCCAGGTCGTCGTCCACACCGGCGGCACTTCCGACCTTGAGCTTGAGCGTGCGGAAGCCCTCGGCGGCGATCGCCGCGGCCTCGCGCTCCGAGTCCTCCAGCGTCCCGCCCAGCGCGACGGTCATGTCGGTTTCCAGCGCGTCACACGCCCCGCCGAATTCGCGCCAGAGGGCACGCCCGTCGCGCCGCGCCAGCGCGTCCAGCAGCGCCGTCTCCACGGCGGCCCGCGCCGGCCCCGTGGACAACCCCGCTCCGAGCGCGCGCCATCCGGCCGCGTCGCGCCCCTCGATCGCCGCCCGCGCCGCGGCGAGCTCCGACAGCACCCGCTCCTGGGTCAGCCCATCGTAGGCCGGCAGCGGCGCGGCCTCGCCCTGCCCGCGCGTCCCGTCGGCCAGCGTCACGGACACGAGGACGTTGGCCGCGTGGCTCTGCACACCGCCGGAGATGCCGAACGGACGCAGGAGGGGTAGATCCAAGGGGCCGCTTTCGACCGACGTGATCGTCGTGGGCGACATCATGCCGCGCACTGTGCCGTGCCGGCGGCCGGACGGCAACAGGATACTTCATGCCCGCTCGGGCGGAGGCCCGCAAACGTCCGGCGCCCGGCGGCCTGATGCCGTCGGGGCCGATCATCTTCGCGTCCCGCGACACAAGGTCGCGGGGGCGCGGCGCGCCCACGGGACACCCGCCGGATGCAATGAGCCGGCGGCGCGGCGGTTCCCCGTCCTGTACTGGCTCCACGGCACCGGCGGCGGCCTGCCCGGTCTGCCGAGGCTTGCGGCGCATTTTGACGCCGCCATGCGTTCCGGGAAAGCTCCCCCCATGCTCGTCGTGTACGCGAACGGACTGCCCACAGGCATGTGGTGCGACATCCGGCAAGTCGTGGGGGATCGGGATGCCATGCTTGCGGGCAACCGGAACCTGGACGCCCACCTGACGCGGTTCGGCATCCGCCACGACTTCGTCGTGCTGACCGGCGTCGGGCACAACGCCCTGGCAGTGTTCGAAGCTATCGGCAACGTGAACTGGGCGTTCTACCGCACCGCCCTGCACCCCGACGCCGCCGACACGGGCCACCTGCACATGGCTGCTGTGGCCGCGACCGTCGGTCGCGGCGATGCGTTCCATGCGCAGGGGTCGCCGCGACCATCCGCCTTCGCGCCAGCGCTGCGGCGGGACAGGCCGGTCGCGGCTGCAGCAACCAGCCACGACTGTTCTTCCCCCGCTGCCCGGGATCATCACGAGGCGCCTTTCGACGGAGGCGTCATGCCCCTCGAGCCCGGGCGACGCGTGCTCTTCGCCTTCGGCAAGGCCGCGTCCTCCGATCGCCAGGTCACGCGGAAGCGGATCCTCGACGAACTCGAAGCGCTGCGCCGCGACCTCGGATCCAACGACACGGTCGTGATCTACTCGCACACCCACGGCGTGAAGAGCCGCGGGTCTCGGCCTGGCGGGCTGCCGCTGGATGAGCCCGACCCCGCGAAGGGACGGCCGATGCTTCTCGACTGGCGCGAGTACGCCGACCGCCTCCTCCATCTGCCCGCGCGGACCGTCGTCGTGCTCACCATGGCCTGTCATTCCGGCGGCCTCGTGACGTTCCTGAACGAGAACGAGGACGCCCGGCGGCAGTGGCAATCCCGCCGGGACCAGGGCCGCGACTTGTTGGTCCTCACCAGCCAGAACGACCATTCCCTGTCCAACCCGCGCCGCATCGACGGTCGCCTCATCAACCCGTTCACGCATGCCGTGATCGAGGCGTTCGGCGGAAAGGCCGACGGCTTCGGCTCCACCATGCACGATGGCCGGATATCCCTCGGCGAACTTGCCGGCTATGTCCTCGAGGAAGCCCGCCGTCATACCGCCCCGGGCGACAAAGCCAACGATCCGGACCCGCAGATGACCGGGGCTTTGTCCCCGGACGCAATCCTCGGCGGACTGAAGTCAGGCGGCTGAGGCCCGAAGTCGGAGGTCCATTCCTCATCGCGGCCTCCCTCGAAGCGGAGAGCTAGGCGCGCAGAGCGGAGGGTCACGGCGCGCTTGACGCGCACCCTTGTCATCCGGAATACGGCGCAGGACCGACGATCACGATTACGATCAGGATTACGATTACGGCACGGGACATCCCGGGGCGCAGCTCTTCATCCCCATCCTACTCGTAATCGTGCTCGTAATCGTAATCACCGCCGGCTCGGAGGATGACAACCGAATGGGGACAACCGAATCTAGATCAGACCCTTCGCCATGAGAGCAATGAGCAAAGCGATTCTCTCCTATTCATATCGCAGAAGAGGTCGCGTCTGCATCTTCTGGTGCAAAAGGGGTCGGGTGCAAAAGGGGTCGCGTCTGTATTCTCTACTTTCATACTCCTCCCCTCCGGCCTTCACCTCTCTTGCCCGGGTCATCAGGTGCCCTCTGCCCGCTTGAGATCGACCTTGTTCCGGCGGCGAGAGTGCACCGGCGATGCGGGGAGTCAACCGACGAGGCTGAAGAGGCCGAGGCCGGCCCGAACGAGGGCAGGCGGATGGGGGTAGGCGAATGGGAACTTCGAACGCCGAACATCGGAATCCGGCATCTTCGAGACTTCCTCAGGCCTTCCTCGAAGGAAACTCACGAGAAGACGCGGGCGCGCGAGATCGTGCGCTGATGGTCAGGCAGGAGTGCCTGCCCCACGACCGGACCGATGGAGGCGCGAGCTACCGCGAGCCCGAACCCTGCATTCCGTGACACTCCGTCCGGCCTCGCATAGCTCGGCCCTCCATGACACGACGACGGACCGGGCGTGGGAAGGACGGCGCTGAGTGGCCGGCGCCGGGTGCCGGATCACCGATTGCTTCGCCGAAGTCCCGCAGGGCCGCGCACCAGCTTTCATCGGATGTTGACTGTTGTGGTGTTGGATGTTGACCGGGCGGCGACCGACCGGCAGTCTCGCTCCGGCCGCGGATCCGCCGTTGGCCTCGCGGCCGCCATCTTGTGGAGACATCCGACATGCACCGTCGAATTCGAATCGCACTGGCGCTGGCCGGCGGGCTGGCCGCCGCGGCGGGCGGCCTCGCCCGCGCGGAGGCGGTGCCCGGCCGATGCGCGGCTCACTGGACGTTCGACGGCGACCTCGTGGACCGCGGCGGCCGCGGGCACGACGCCTTTCTGGAGCCCCCTGCGTTCGAGACGACCGCCGGGGGCCACGGACTGCGTCCCCTCGCCCGCCCCGCGCGGATTCCCGACGCGCCGGAGCTGCGGCTGGCGCCGAGCTTCCGGATCGAGGGCCGCGTACGGTTCGACTCGCTTCCGAAGGGCAACGCGTGGGCCACCGTGGCGATGAAGGGCGACTACTCGCACGGCGAATACATCCTTCGCGTCAACCCGGCCTCCGAAGGCCGCACGTTCGGCTTCTTCGTCAACCTCGGCGGCTGGGAACCGCGCGTGGAGTCCGTCCAGCGCGTCGAGACCGGCGTGTGGTACCAGGTCGCCGCCGGCTGGGATGGCAGCAACACATGGATCACGGTCAACGGCGAGACGCGCCGGCGCCTGCGGACCGGCACGCCCGCGCCCTGCATGGATCCGATCGATGTCGGCCCCTTCGACGGAGTCCTCGACGATCTGAGGATCGACAACCCCGCCGCGCGCGACACTCTCGCCGTCGCGTGGTGGCCGTTCGACGGCGACGCGCGCGACGCGACCGGCCGCGGCCACGACCTTGCCGCCACGAATCTCGTATTCGCCACGGCGCGCGGGGGCCGGGCCCTGCGCGCCGGCGGCCGGGACCTCGTGGTGCCGGCCCATCCCGACCTCCAGGCGGCGGCCGGCTTCCGCCTCGCATGCGACGTGCGCTTCGACCGCATCCCATCCAACGGCGTGACGATCGTGCGCAAGTCGGACGAGTACCAGCTCCGCATCGACCCCGCCGCCGAGGGCGGCAACCTCGCCTTCTTCGTGAACCTCGGCGGCTGGGAGCCGCGCGTGCGCGGCGAGCAGCGCCTCCGCCCGGGCGTGTGGTACCGCATCGTCGCCGGGTGGGACGGCAAGTTCCTGACGCTCGACGTCAACGGCGAGTCGACGCGCGTCCACCGCTCCGGCGCCGCGCGGCCGGGCGGTGCGTCGCTGACGTTCGGCCCCTTCGACGGGCTCCTCGCCAACCTGCGGATCGTGAACCCGCGACGGCCCGTCCTCCACGTCGCGGACTGGCTGCACGACGCCATCCTCCTGCGAGCCGGCCGCACCGAGCGAATCTCGGCGGTCATCCGCAACAGCGGTCCGGACGCGCGCGGCTGCAAGGTCGCACTCGCCCTCTCGTCGACCAACGTCGCGATCGTGGACGGCCCCACGGCGCACGACCTCGGCGCGGTGCCGGCCGGCGGCGAGCGGACCGTGTCATGGACGGTCCGCGCCGCCACGGCCGTCACGGCCACCGCGACCGCGCGCATCACCGGCGAAGGGTTCGCGCCGGTTGCCGCGGGTCACCGGCTTGCATTCCTGCCGGCGGAGGACCCCGCGGTCGGCGCGGCGCCGCCGGGCCCGCCCCCGCCGCCGGCGGGCGCGACGACGTGGTACATCGACAGCGCCCGCGGCGACAACGCGAATGCGGGCACCTCGCCCGACGCGGCGTGGCGCGACTTCACGCGCATCCACGGTCGGACGCTCGGTCCCGGCGAGCGGCTGCTGCTGAAACGCGGCAGCGTCTTCGACGGGGAACTCGACCTCTCCGCCGAGGGCCGGTCCGACGCGTGGGCGGAGATCGGCGCGTACGGCGAGGGTCCGCGTCCCGTGATCCGCCGTTCCTGGCACATCGACGATCGCTGCGTGCTGGTGCGCAGTCCGCAGTACCTGCGCATCCGGAGCCTGGTCGTCTGCTTTGCCGGAAAGGGGCTGGTTGTCGCCTACGATCGCAACGACCGTCGCGGACTGATCGTGGAGGACTGCATCGCCCACCACATCGAGGGCCTCTATCGCTTCAACAGCCACGGCATCCCCGAATGGCGCGACCGGCGCGGCGCGACCGGCGACCAGGGTCTGCACCTGTCCGCCGGCATCGCGATCTGCGGCCAGCCCGCGGAGGACGTGGCGATCCGCGACTGCGAGATGTTCCAGTGCTCGTGGGGATTCTTCGCGAAGGGCAACGGCGTCGCCGTCGATCGCGTCTTCTGCCACGACAACCACGCGTTCAACACCTCGCCCCATCCGGCCCTCGTCGGCTCGCACCGGTCGTATCTCCGCAACAGCATCTTCGACGCGCCCGGCTTCCACGCGCACGCCGGGACGATGGGCATCATGCTCGTCGACTGCGATGGGCTCGTCATCCGCAACTGTCACTTCATGAACCAGCCCGATTCCGGCTCGCACGACGAGGGTGGCATCGACTTCGAGGCGCAGGGTGTCGGCTGTCTCGTCGACGCCTGCACCTTCCGCGCCAACGCCGGCGCCGCGATCGAGGTGCTGGGGCTGAAGAGTCCGCAGGTGAAGGACCTCGAGATCGCGCGGTCGCGCTTCTTCCGCAACAACACGGCGCGCAAGCTCGGGCCGGCGGAGATCTTCATCTGGGGCCGCTCCTCCAGCCCGGACGTCTGCTGCAGCCGCGGCGTCGTCCGCGACAACGGCTACGTGCTGAATCCGGGCGTCGTCTTCTTCACCAACGAGGCGCCGTCGATGACCCGGTGGGAGGTGCGCAGCAACGTCCAGTACGCGGTTGACGCCGACCTCGACCGCGCCATGCCGTACAACGACCCGCCCGCCGTCCACGCGGGGCCGGACGTCTGGACCGACCGGCCCGAGGTCCGCCTCGCCGGCGCGGTTGCCGACGACGGACGCACGCCGGGCAATGCGCGGATCGCATGGGAGGTGCTCCACGGCCCCGGAGCGGTGTCGTTCGTCGACGCCACGTTGCCCGCCACCGTGGCGACGTTTGCCGCGCCCGGCGACTACCTGCTCCGGCTCGTCGCGGACGACGGCGAGCTATGGCGGAGCGACATGGCCGAGGTGCACGTCCTGCCCGGCGGCTCGGCCGTCGCGCGCGCATGGGACTTCAGCCGCCCACTGGACAAGGAGG
>CAYODK010000100.1:0-18636 GCA_964402695.1 uncultured Verrucomicrobiota bacterium | reverse complement strand
CAACGAGGCGACCGGCCGCCCCATCGCGCGGGCAAGATGGGCGATGAAACCGGCGGACCCCGGCTCGTCGGTCTCGTAGATCCGCAGGAAGCTGTCGCCCATCACGAGCACGTCCGAGTTCGGATCATCCGCGTACGGGGCGCCGGAATCCACACGCACGACCCGCTCGCACGAAACCGTCTCGACGCCCGCATGCGCTTCGATCGGCCGGGACCGCAGCATCTGCACAAGGTCGCCCGTGCGCCGCACCGTCGCGGGTTGCACGGCGTAGGTGGACGGCCCGACGGCCCCCAGACGCTTCGCCACCGCCGCGACGGCGATCCGGACGCCCTCCGGCGTCCAGTGGCTGTCGGTCGCGAGGTAGAGGTCCGGCCCGCCGGCCTCTCGGGCGCGGCGGAACTCCGCGAAGAGGTCGACGACCTCGACCCCGGCCCGTTCGCAGCCGGCGAGGAAGTACCGCGTCTCCGCCGAAAGGACGCTCCCCGGCGCGATCGCGGCGCGGGTCAGCCGGTCCGGGTACACACCCTCCTTGTCCGGCACGGGAACCACGATCAACCGGATGCCGCGGGCGGCCAGTCCGTCGCGGAACCCGCGGACCGCTCCAAGCGCGGCGTCGACCGTGGACTCCCCGGGGCGGCGCCGCTGCGTGAGCCGGTCGACGCCGGGCCGGTGGAACAGCCAGCCTCCGCGGCCGCACAGGACCTTCTCCCCGCCGTCGCGAAGCGCGAGGAATCCCGCGGCCTGCACCCACGGCCGGACGGCGCGCCCGACCGCGCTGCCCTCCTCCATCGCCTGTTCGGTCGCACGCAGATTGGCCTGCGTCGGCGGTTGCGTGAAGAGGTCCGTCCCCGGCGGCCGGACTCCGCGTCGGAGGTCGATCGCCGCGTCGAGGAGAGGCACGCCCGCAACGATCGCCGCGAAGGCGGCGATCACGAAGCGCATGGGGGTTGGAGAGCTCATTCAGAATTGGAAGTAGAGGAACGGATTGAAGGCCTGCGCGGCCATCGCGGCAAGAGCGACGAGGAACACCGCAAGCGCGACCAGCGCCTTCGGCCACGTCACGGTGGCGCTCCACCCGTGCGCCTGACACGGCGCGAGCACGAGCAGCACCGCCACCAGCATCGGCGCAACCCGCCCCGGCGCGAGCACCTGGGCGGCGAGAAGCCCCGCCGTGTCCGACGCCGGGCCGCGCCCGGCCAGCGCCGCGAAGTAGGCGAGCGCCGCCGACAGCGTCTCCGCGCGGAACCAGACCCACGAGCCGAGCACGAGAACGAAGGTCGCCGCGACGCGCAGCGGCCGCGGCAGCGCCCGCCACGCCGGCGCCCGGCCGGCCGCGCGCTCGGCGATCAGCAGGATCCCGTGGTACGCGCCCCAGGCGACGAAGGTCCAGTTCGCCCCGTGCCAGAGCCCGCCGAGCAGCATCACGATCGCGAGGTTCGCGTAGGTGCGCACCGGCCCGCGGCGGTTCCCGCCGAGCGGGATGTAGAGGTAGTCGCGCAGGAACGTGCTCAGCGAGATGTGCCAGCGCCGCCAGAAGTCGGTGATGCTGTCGGCATGGTAGGGCGCATCGAAGTTCTTCATGAACTCGAAGCCGAACATGCGGCCGAGGCCGACGGCCATGTCGGAGTAGCCCGAGAAGTCGAAGTAGATCTGCAGCGCGTACGCGACGACCCCGGCCCAGGCGACCCCCGCACCCGGCGCCGCCGCCCCGAAGGCCGCGTCCGCCGCGCCGCCGATCGGATTCGCGAGCAGGACCTTCTTCGCGAACCCCAGCATGAAGAGCACCGTACCCGAGGCGAAGCGGGCCGCATCGTGCCGGCGGTCGCGAAGCGCGAGGGCGACGGAGCCGTAGCGGACGATCGGCCCCGCGATCATCTGCGGAAACAGCGCGATGTAGCAGGCGAAGTCGGCGAACGTCCGCGCCGGCGGCGCCTCGCGGCGGTAGACGTCGACCGTGTAGCTCAGCGCCTGGAAGACGTAGAACGAGATGCCGACCGGAAGGACGATGGACCACACGCGCACACCGTCCGCCCCGAACGCCGCGAGCAGGTGGTTCAGGTTCGCCTGGAGGAAGCCGGCGTACTTGAAGAAGACGAGCAGGCCGAGGCTCGCGGCCACGGCGGCGGCGAGGGCCGCGCGACGCGTGCGCTCGGACGCCCCCGGCCGCGCGATCGCCATCCCGCCGGCATGGTTGATCGCGGTGACCGCCAGCATCAGCGCCGTGAACCAGGGATTCCACCATCCGTAGAAGACATAGCTCGCGACGAGCAGCCACGCGTTGCGCGGCCCGGTCCGGTCCGGAAGCAGGTAGTAGACCGCCAGCGTCAGCGGCAGGAAGTAGAAGACGAAGATGTGGGACGTGAAGACCATGCGGCGTCAGTCCGCTTCGTTCGTCCACACCGCCCAGTACGCCGGCCCTTCCCGCTTCCCGAAGTACTTGTCGACGATCCCGCCCATGAAGACATCGTCCATCGGCGTCTCCAACGCCATGCGGTGCAGGTCCCCGGCGCGGAACCGCCGCACCGTGCCGCCGATCCCCTGCACCCGTTTGTCCGCCGCCTCGGCGCGCGGCTTCCACGGATCGTAGTGCCCGACGAAGATCGTCGCGCCCGCCGCGACCGCACCGCGGTGGACGGCCACGACCTCGTACTTCAGGATCGTTGCGTAGTCGTACAGGTCGCGATGGAAGACCGCGCCCTCCGGCACCTCGACCAGCCTCGCCGTCACCTCGACCGTGCCGAGCGAGCGCACCTGCGCATCCGCCCCCTTGCCCTGCGAGTCCGCCCCGCCGCCGCAGGACGCCAGCAGCAGGGCCGCCCCGGCCAGCCCCGCCGCGAGGGAACGGGACCGCGGGGGGCGCGAGGCGGATCTCTCCGGCATCCTCCCCGGCCGACATTGGAGACCGGCTGTGGCCGCCGCCTTCTGTAGCCGGGGCCGGTGGCCCCGGCCTCCCTGCGTCCCGCACACATGGCCGCGACCATCCCGCTTCGCGTCGAGCGCTGCGCAGGACAGGCCGGTCGCGGCTACGGCAGTCCCACGGAGTTGCCCTTCCCCCACCCCCGGGCTCATGGCGTCCCCTTCCCTGCGCCCGTCGGCGCCTCGCTGAAGGTCCAGCACGGTTCCCATCCGGACGGCAGCACCAGCACGGGACCGCGCCCGGCCTTGGGATGAAGCGCGCGCAGCGCCGGGCTGTCGCCGCCGATGACCGGCGCGTCGGCGAGCCGCATCAGGCCCATCGGCGCGCCGCCGTTGGCCGGGTCGCCGTCCTCGACGCCGTTGCCGGTGAAGAGCACGTACTTCGCGTCGGGCGAGACGTAGCCGCCGTAGACGTGACGGCCCTCCTCGGCGTAGACAAGCTGCGGCGGGCTCCCCGCGCCCGCGGTGCGCCAGAGCTGCGTCCACCCGTAGCCCTTCTGGCCCGGGCGCCGCCACGAGTAGATCGCGTCCTTCCCCCCGGGGAACCAGTCCGGCGTGCAACTGTCCGTCGTGCTGATGGCGACGGCCTCCCCGCTCGCGAGGTCCATCCGCGCCACGCTCCAGCTCTCGCCGAACGAATTCGCCACGCCGACGATCGCGCCGCCGTCGGGCGACCAGGCCGGCTGCTGGAAGAAGCCCTTCCGCGGGAACGACCGGACCGTGGCCAGCGTGTCGAGTTGCACGATGCTGAAGCCCTTCGGCGCGAGGCACAGGATCTGGCGCCCGTCCGGGCTCCACGTGCCCCACGGAAACGCCCCGGCGGCACCCAGCTCCTTCGCATCCGACCCATCGCTCCGCGCGAGGACCGGCACGCCCTGCGCGCCGTGGTGGTTGTTGTCGAATGCCTCCTTGCGCGGAATGCGGCGGAAGAGCAGCCGCTCACCGTCCGGCGAGAACCGCGGAAGCCCCTCGTTCGCGTCCCGCGTTTGCGTAAGGTTCCGCTTCTCCGATCCGTCCGGCCGGCAGACGAAGAGATCGAGATCGCCCGCCTCCGTCCGCGCCGCGAAGGCGATCCACCCCCTGCCCTGCACCTCGGCGCGAAGCGCCTCCACCCCGCGGGTGTCCGCGGACGCCGCAGAAGCCCCCGCGAGAAACGCTGCCACCCACCGCCCGGTCCGTGATCTCATGGGCCTCCTTTGCGATCCTCCAGCCATCCACCCGTCGCCTGGATCGGACGACCGTCGCGCTCCACCCAGACCGCCAGGGCCCGCGCCGTGGTCCCGGTCGCCGCCGCCGGTTCCGTGAACTCGGCGGACCAGCGTCCCCCGGCGGCGGGCATGGGCAAGTCTCCGTATCCAAGGACGACGAAATCATGGGACAACGTCCGCCCGGCGTTCTCGCCACCGGTCACGCGCGAGGTCAGATCGAAGCCGAGACAGGCCGCGTGCAGCCGGAGCGGGCCGGTAGCCGCGCTCCGCGGCACGAAGGCTGCCGACCACCGCCGGCGGCCGCCGATCGGGCGCACGGCCAGCACGCCGACGTCGCCGCCGAGCGGCGGGGGCTCCTTGAGCGAGGCCCAGTTGCCCCATTCGCGGCCGTGCGCCGCCATGGCCGGCGTGTAGACGCGACTCGGAGTCCACGCCGCCGAGACGCGCTTCTGCCGCTCGGTGAACGCGGCCTGCGACCACGGATCCCGCCAGGCCGGCGAGTTCCAGTAGTGGACGTGGAACGCGACGGGGACGAAGACGCTCCACAGCCTCGGCGATTCCTTGAGCTGCGACAGCCATGCGTCGGCGCGGGGGCAGCTGCTGCAGCCCTCCGACGTGTAGAGTTCGATCAGCGCGACCGGCGCCGTTCCGCTCCTGAATCCGGCGGTTGCCCGGTCCTCCGCCGGGGAAGACGTCGGCACCAGCGCGGCCAGGCTGCCCAGAAGCGCGGCTCCAATGGCGCGCCGGATCGCACCCGACACCTCTTTCGCGCGGCGGACCACCGGGGGCCGCGTCATGGGACCACCCGCACGCGGCCGATGACGGCGAAGCCGTCCGCCCGCTGCCGCGCGGCCTTGAGGGGCAGCTTCACGTCGCGCGCGGCCTTGTCGGAGCGCAGTTTGAACGAGAGCGTGTAATCGCCGGGTTTGAGCGACGCCGGGATCGCCAGCGCATACGTCTCGAGCCAGGTCCTGTCCGGGGGCTCCGGGAGCCAGCGGGTGTTGCCCGAAGGCTGGGCGCACTCGAACGTGGCCGGACCCTCCAGCCGCAGGACCATTGCGTAGGGCTGGTAGGCCGGTGCCACGCCGCGGTTCTGCCACGTCACGGACACCGCGTTCGTCGCGCCCGCCTTCAGGACGTCCGGGTGCTCGATCGCGTGCGGGAAAAACCAGTAGCCGCAGCGGTTCAGCATCTCGACCGTGAGCTGCGGGTTGTCGGCGAGCCAGTCGCGGGCGTAGCCGTGGAAGCCGATCCAGGTCGCGTGGAGCCGCTCCAGCGCGCCGCGGAAGTAATCCGCCCCGGTCCGCCCGCCGCCGTGCACCGCAAGCGACGACCCCGGCCGCGCAACCCAATTCCCCTTCTCCTTGACCGCGCCGTAGTGCTCGAGTTCGAAGACCGTCGGCACCCGTCGCCATGCATCCTCGAACAGTTCCGGGCTGCGCACGGTGAACGTCGGGCTGAACGTCTTCACATACCAGTCGACGAGGATGCTGTCGTCACGGTAGCCGATGCCCGCCGCCACGATCTTCGCGTGCAGCCGGCGGCGGTCGTTGGTGCTGACGAGACTGGTGACGTAGTCGTCCGAGATGACCAGCGGCGACTTCCTGAAGTGCCGCATGTGGATGTCGATGTGCCGCTCGAACGCCTCGACCGGGTACTTGAGCCCGCTGCCGGACGAGGTGTGCCCCTCGCCCCAGTCGCCGAAGCTGCCGATGTCGACATAGCGCAACCACGGCTTGCCGTCGTAGCGCGCGGCGAAGGCGGCGAGAAAGGCGTCGAGCTTCTGGAGGAAGACGGGGTCGTCGTAGACCGGCTCCCACGGCGCCTCCGGGCCGGCGGGCTTCCCCTTGACGAAGTGCCCGCCCTTCGCGCCCGCGTCGCGCACCCACCGCGGCGTGGCGAACTGCTGTTCGATGCGGCTGACCGACGTCTCCTTGCAGCTGATGCGGAAGGCGATCCCCATGCCCTTCGCGGTCCACTTCGCGATCGGCTCGTCGATCACCTTCCAGTCGAAGCGTCCCTCCTGCGGCTCGAGGTAGGCCCACGCGAGGCGCAGGTAGAGGTGGTCCATGCCGGGAAACGCCGTCAGTTCCTCGTCGCGCTCGACGAGGTACTTCTCGACCGTGTTGTCGAAATGGTGGTGATACCAGCCCTTGTCCGGGTTCGCGAGCGGCTGCGATTCATCCCAGTCCGGGCGCAGGTCGACGACCGTGCCTGCGCATGCGGACCACGCCCCGGCCGCTGCGACGAGAGTGAACAGGGGCCTTGTGATCACGGTCCGTCTCCTCCCGCGGTTCATCGCGGCAGCTTCCGCTCTCCCAGCCGTTCGCCCCGCGGGCGCTCGATCGGAAGGACCATCCCGCCGCCGGCCTCGAGGGCGTCGAAGAGCTGCTCGCGAAGGGCGGCGATCCGCTCCCGGCAGGCCGGCACGTCGATCAGGTTGTGCCGCTCCGCGGGATCCAGGACGAGGTCATAGTAGCCATCCCGGTCCCAGATCCCGTGGTGGTATACATACTTGTCCCTCGTCGTGCGGATCGCGAAGGTCGTCGGGGTCGCCGGGAAGTTCCACTCCCAGTGGTACTCGTACAGGATGTGGTCGCGCCACGGGACCGGGCGGCCGGCGAACAGGGGGAGGAAGGACCGGCCGTCCATGGCGGGCGCGCCGGGGGGCGGAACGACACCCGCCGCGTCGAGCAGCGTCGGGGCCACGTCGATGTTCTGCACGAGCTGGGACACGACCGTCCCCGCCGGGATCCGGCCCGGCGCCCACACCAGCATGGGCACCCGGATGGAGGTCTCGAAGGCGTCGCGCTTGTCGTAGAATCCGTGCTCCCCGAGGGCGAAGCCGTTGTCGCCCATGTACAGCACCAGGGTGTTGCTCGCGAGACCGCTCCGGTCCAGCCAGTCGACGATGCGGCCGATGTTCTCGTCCATCGAGACCAGCGACTCGCAATAGCCGCGCACGAGGGCCGGGAAATCGGGCACCGGGTCGCCGTCGAAACGGCCCGTTTCCATGTGGTCGACGCCGTGGATGCCGTAGCGTCGCTCGCGCACCCAGCGGGGCTGCGTCGCGTAGTTCGACTCGGTGTTCGCCATGGTGTCGGGGTACGGCACGGGCTTGCCGGCGTACCGGCCGCGGTGACGGGCCGCCGGCTCGAACGGGAAATGCACGTTCTTGAAGGCGAGGTGCAGGTAGAACGGGCCCCCGTGGTTTGCCTCGAGCCAGGCAAGCGCGTGATCGGTCAGCACGTCCGCCGAGTGGCCCTCGAGACGGGTCCGGGTTCCGTTGACGTTCAGCGTGACGCCCTCGTAGTCGCCCTGGCCGCGGAACCCGGCCCAGTGGGTGAATCCGCGCCGCGGCTCGTCGCTGTCGTGCCCCATGTGCCACTTGCCGACGAAGGCGGTCCGGTAGCCGGCCCGCTGCAGGTGCTCGGGGAAGAAGACGGTTCCCGCGGGCTCGGGACGCTGGTTGTCGACCACGCGGTGGTGGTGCATGTACTGGCCGGTCAGGATCGTCGCGCGGCTGGGCGAGCAGAGCGACGTGCTGACAAAGGCGTTGGCGAGGTGGGCCCCGCCGCGGGCGAGCCGGTCGAGCGCCGGCGTCTCGAGCCAGGCCGGCGCGGCGTCCAGGAAGCCCATGAAGTCATGCCGGTGATCGTCGCTGAGGATGAGGATCAGGTTCGGCGGCCGCGCCGCGGGCTGCGGCTCCGCCCCGGCCAGGGTGGCGACCGCGAAACCAAGAGCCAGGACGGTGGCCTTCATGGCGATGCCTCCTCCGCGCCGGGCGCGAGGGTTGTCACGGGATCTTCCGGCCCTGCGCCGCCTCCCAGAGGGCGTACCAGTCCTCGCGCTCCAGCGTGACCGCCTCCGCCGCGGCCGCGCTGCGGATGCGTTCCTCGCGGTTCGTGCCGATGACCGCGACCGGCCGGCCCGGGTGCGCGAGGATCCACGCGTAAGCGAGCTGTTCAAGCGTCGCGCCGCCGGTGCGCCCGGCCATCGACTCCGCGGCGGCCGCGAGCCGCTGCGCCGCCGGATTCGCGGGATCGAAGAGACGCCCGCCCGCGAGCGGACTCCACGCCATCGGCGGGATGCCGAGCCGCTCGCACTGGGCGAACGTGCCGTCGGTCATCGGGTCCATGCGCAGCAGGTGGAACTCGACCTGGTTCGTCGCCAGCGGCTGCCGCATGCAGGCGTTCAGCGTCTCGAACTGCGCCGCGCTGTAGTTCGAGACCCCCGCCGTGCGGATCTTGCCGTCGGCGAGCAGCCGGTTGAGACCGTCCGCCGTATCATCCGCGCGCGTCAGCCAGTCGGGCCGATGGACGAGGAAGAGGTCGATCCGGTCCGTGCCGAGCCAGCGCAGCGACTTCTCCAGGCTCTTCACCAGCCGCGCCCCCGTCGCGTTGTAGTGCGCCGTGCGGCGCTCCGGGTGATAGGCGCAGGGCACGTAGATGCCTGCCTTCGTCACGATCTCCAGCCGGTCGCGGAGGCCCGGCGAGAGCGCGAGCGCCGCGCCGAGGGCCTTCTCGACCTCGTAGAGGCCGTAGATCTCCGCGGTGTCGATCGTCGTGATGCCGAGTTCGAGGCACAGGTGCAGCCGGCGGTTGATCTCCTGCGCCGACGGCTTCGTCGACAGCAGCCGCCACGTCCCGTACGCCATCCGCGAGACCTCGATCCCGCCGGTGTTGAGCCTGATCCGTTTCACGATCGACACCACCTTCCGTTCCGCGAGGCCCGATTGAACCCGGTGCCCGCGCCGGGGTCAACCGGCTCCCGGGGGCCGTGTTCGGAGCGGTGAAGCCACCGGCTCATGCGAGCGCCGGCCTGCGGGGCGCGCAGTGCCGCCGTCGAGCCCCTTCGCGGGAGATCTTCGTTGGCCCTGATTCCCCATCATGTGTAGAGTACGGAGGACGGGGATGGCCGCGCTCCGCGGGCGGGAGGGATGCGCATGAATCGACGGGATTTCATGAGGACGGCAGCAACGGGCGCCGTGGGCCTGTCGACGATGGGAGCGTCCGGGCAGGATCCCGCGGGCGCGATGAAGCCCTTGCGCGTGGCCTTGATCGGTTGCGGGAGCTACGGCAACTACGCGCATATCCCGGCAATTCTCGGTCAGGGGACGAGTGTCACGTCCCAGGACGGCACGCTCACGCACCGCCCGGAGACCGGCGGCGAGCACCTCGCGGCCGTCGTGGATCCGGATCGCCGCCAGATTGCGGAGGCCATGAAGCGGGTCAAGGAGGTATCCCCGGGCACGGACCCATCGAAGATCAGGACCTTTGCCGATTACCGCATGATGTTCGACGCGATGGAGGGCGAGTTGGACGCGGTGATCATCGCCACGCCGATCCACCAGCACGCGTTGCCGGCGCTGATGGCCATGCGCCGCCGCATTCACGTCTATCTGGAGAAGCCCCTGGCTCACACGATCGCCGAAGTCCGCATGCTCACGGAAGAGGCGCGGCGCTGCGGTGTGGCCACGCAGATGGGCAACTGGGGGCAGTCCACGGAGGGCCCCCGCCTCCTGTGCGAGTACGTCCAGGCAGGGGCCATCGGCGCGATTCGCGAGGTCCACTGCTGGAGCGACCGTGTGGACGGGCTGCCCCCGGACACCCCGCGCCCTCCCGCTCTTCCGGTTCCGAAGGAGCTTGACTGGGACCTGTGGCTTGGCGGCGCGCCCCGTCGCGAGTTCCATGACGGGCTGCTTCATTTCTACTGGAATGCATGGCGCGATTTCGGCAATGCCACCATCGGCAACATGGGGTGCCACATCATCAACCACGCCTACCTGGCATTGCAGCTCGCCCGTCCCGCATCCGTCGAACTGGAAGAGGTGTACGGCGGCAGCAGCGAGAGCTGGCCCATCCGCAACCGCATCCGCTGGGACTTCCCCGCGCGCGGGGAGCTGCCCCCGCTCAAGCTGTACTGGTATGACGGCATCGCGCCGGACGCGCCGTACGACCGGGACAGCGTGAGCGGCGGAGGTCACCGACGCATGCGGCGCGGTCTTGCCTATGCTCCGCCCATTCGCACCGAGTTGGAGAAGAAGTACAACCGGCAGTTCATGGGGGAAGGCTCCCTGTTCATCGGCGACAAGGGGGTCTTCACGATGGGAAGGCACGGCGAGGAGTTCCGAATGGTCCCCGAGGAGGCGCACCGCGCCTTTCCGCGGCCGCCACGCACCCTGCCGCGCATCAAGGGCACGCACCAGGAGGATTTCTTCCGGGCGTGCCGCGGCGGGGCGCCGGCCAGCTCGAACTTCGATCACGCGGGGCCGCTGACGGAACTCGTCCTGCTCGGGAACCTCGCGGTCTTCGCGGGCGTCGGGAAGCGCATCGAATGGGACTCCACGGGGATGCGCTGCACCAACAGGCCGGAAATCAACCGCCATCTCGCGAAGTCGTACCGCGAGGGCTGGCGGCTCTGAGGCGTGCGCAACGCCCCGGCGGGATCCCGGATCGTGTCCAGAACCTGCGCGCCGCCGACGTCGTCGATGGCCGCCGCCACGTCCCGTACGCCATCCGCGGAACCTCGATCCCACCGGTGTTGAGTCTGATCCGGTTCGCCGTCGTCTGTGTCCCCCGACTCTCCGTTCGTCGGATGGGTTGGCCGTCCCGAATACCCTCAGGTCATTGCATCGGCCCGGCCGGACAGGCGAATATGGTGTAGACTGGCGACCAAGCGCACGGCGGGCCTTCCGGACGAACCGGCGGGCCGCGCGCGGGAGAATCGGCATGCTTACCTATCTCGAAATCTGGCGGAGTCTGACGGCGGCGGAGCGCACGCAGGCGTGCGCGGCCTTCCTGAACGCCAGCGACGAGATGTCGCGGCAGGTGCGTCCGGCCGTGCTTCTGGCCCTGGCGAAGGCGCTGCGTTTCCGCGAGAAGTTCCTCAAGACGCAGCCCGCGGCGAAGCAGGCGGAATGGCTGTCGGCGCGGGCCGGGGCACCCGACTTCCGCGCCTACCACGACGGATTCCTGCGCGCCTGGCTGGTGCAGGACCACGCGGCGATGATCGAGCGGTTCCTGGACGTGCAGGGGATTCCGCATGCCGGCTGCATGCTGGAGGGCGAGCCCGCCGCCCTCGGCGCCGACTCCCTCACGAAGGGCATCGCCGCCATCCGGGAACAGTGGGGCGACCGCTGCAGCGCGCTCTACCTCGCCTTCCTCCTGGCCGAGGGCGCCCCCGAGCCGTGGACCGCGCTCCCCGCCGCCCTCGAGTCGTCGGGCCTCCGCCTCGCCGAGGCCCTGGCCGCCGCGCCGCCCGCCTGATCAATCTGCAGACCGCGGCGGCGCCGCGCGGATGACCCATCAGAGCGTGAACGAGTAGATGAAGATCCGCCCATCCGGCGCGATGCCGACCCAGCCGTTGACACTGCCGGTGAGCGACTTCGGGCCGTAGAGGTCCAGCCGGGCGAAGTCCTCCGGACTCACCCACCATGGCCGGGCCTGCTTCGGGGCGGCGTACTGGATCTGCGGCGCACCCGCCTCGGGCGCCGGCAGGATGGCGCGCCACGCGGCGACATCGCCGGGGGCGACGGTCAGCGCATAGAACGCGGCGAAATCGGAAGGGCCGAGACGGCCGTCGCCGGTCTGCTCCTCGATGAACTGGGCGTTGAGAATCGGCGACGGGAGCGCGGTGTGCCGGGCGAGCAGACGGCGGACCGCCGCGACACGCTCGGCCTGGGTGCCGTCCATCGTGCGGACCGACTCCGCCGCGCGCCGGGGACCGCAAGCGGCGAGACCCAAGGGCAGGATCATGACAAGGGACATCGCTGCATGAATTCGCGCCATCTTGTTCATGGGGCTCACGGCACGTTCTCCATATATGCCCCATCCTTCCGCAGCGCAGCCTGCAGCGCGCGCACGTCCACCCGAGCCATGTCGACGCCCGCGGCGAGCGCCATCGCGGCGCACGTGCCGACGCCCTGGCCCATGACCATGCAGTGGCTTTGCAGGCGCACCGACGCGTGGGCCTCGTGGGTCGACGAAGCGCAGCGTCCGGCGACCGCGAGGTTGGCGATGCGGTCGTTCAGGCACATGCCGAGCGGGATGTGGTAGCTGTCGCCCGCGGGCGGCATCATCTCCGCCTTCTGGTCAACCCACGTCGTGTGACCGCTGCCCTTCGGATCGTGGATGTCGATCATCCAGAATCCGTGGCCGATCGCGTCCGGCTGCTTGACCGCTTTCACGACCATCCGGGCGTCGAGGGTCTTCAGGCCCCGGATGCGGCGGGATTCCCGGATGCCCAGGCCGAAGCCCATCTGCTCGACCTCCGCGTTCTGGAACCCCGGCATCTCCGCGCGCCACAGATCGACATAGGCGTAGACCTGCTCGCGGGCCTGCGCGGAAATCCGCGTCAACTCCTCCTCGTCGAGCGGATTCCCGGCGACGGGGCACATGTTGTACGAAACGACCGGCTCGCGCGGGCTGCGCAGGTAGGAACGCGCCGCCATCTCGAGGAACGGGGGGAACCGGCCCTGGTCGCGCAACTGCTTCATCAGCCCGAACACCCGCTCGGCGTCGTCCGGGTGCGCGCGCACAACGGCCGCGTCCACGCCGCGCAGGCGGAACATCATCGTCATGCCCTGCACGCCGCCGTCGCCCGGCCGCCCGTAGTCGAACGGAACCCCGGCGCCGGCCGCCACGTCGCCGTCGCCGGTCGCGTCGATGAAGATGCGCCCGCGGACCGCGCACCGCCCGCGTTTCGTGTCGACGAGGACCGCGACGATCCGGCCGTCGGCTACGACCGGCTCGATCGCGGCGAGATTGCAGAACACGCGCACCCCAGAGTCCTTCAGCATCCGGTGAAACACGACCCGCATCCCGGTGGAATCGAACTCGTGAGTCTCCGGGCGCTTCGGGAAATCGTCCATCCGGCGCACGAACCGCCCGCCGCGGTCGACGGTCTCCTGCGTGAAGCCCGCGATGACCTGCTTCGTCCGGTCGCTGGTGTGCCAGATGTTGACCAGCGCGTTCGTCGCCATCCCGCCGACGCTGGGCCAGCGCTCGACGAGGATAACCTTCGCCCCGTGCCGCGCGGCGCAGCAGGCCGCGGCAATCCCCGCCGGCCCACCCCCGCACACCACCACGTCGGCCTCCGCAAGGACGGGCAGCCGGGTGGCCGGGACATGGATCTCCGGGCCGCCCCCGTCCCGCTCCGGCCGGATCGCGCTCGCGCACCCGCTGGCGACGAGACCGCCGCCGGCCGCCACGGCCTGCATGAACCTGCGCCGTGTCGTTCTCATCAACTCCGTTCCTCCCTTCCAAGGATTGGAAGCCTGCTCGCTGGGGACTTCCAAGGATTGGAACTCACGCACCGCCTCCTGCGCCGAGACTGGGCTGCATCGCGTTCTCATCGAGCCCGCGCACGGTGCGCTGGCCGGCGTGCAGGGCCACCTCGTGAACCGTCCCGGCCGCGCGCGCGCGGAGGGGGTATTCGCCGAGCTCCGGCACGGTCACGGCGGCCTCGCGCTCGACGCCATCCGCGGCCCATGCGCCGACGAGCCAGCGCGGTTGGCCGTTCACGCGGCGGACGAGGACGCGCGTGTTCGCGTGGCCGCCGGGAAACTCGTAGGCCGGCTGCTTCAGATCGTCCTTGCTCCACCTGTGTGGCTGCGGACCCGGCAGAAGCTGGCTGTTGCGCAGGTCGGCTTCGATCCACGTGAACAAGGCGTGGGCGTGGGAAACGACCAGCATTTGATCGAGCCACTTCGGCGGCTGCGCAGGGTCGAAGGCGTCGTAGCGCATCACGCCGAACTCGCCCGTGGTGATGCCGCCCAGCATCCCGGCCAGGTACGACATCTTGAGGTAGCCCATCCAGCGCGGCAGGTCGGCATACATGCCCTGCGTCGTGTCGCCTTGGTAGTCCGCGATCTTCCGTTCGTAGCCCGCGCTCAGCCAGCCCAGGTAATTCGGGAAGCCTTCCTGAATCTCGATGTGCCGCGCCCACAGCCGCAGCGTGAGCATGTCCTTGCCGCCCAGAAAGCCGGAGTTGAAGTAGTTGTAATAACACTCCGGCCCGGGCAGGTCGGTGGCGGTCTTCAGGTGGTGGAAGTCCCAGGCCCAGTCGCCGTCGGGTTCTCCCGCGAAACCGCCGTAGGTGTAGCAGGTGTAGAGGGCGTTCGGATGCCGGCGCTTGATCGCGTCACGCATCCTGCCTTCGTAATACGCCTTCCGCTGCGAGACGTAGTCCTGCCAGGTGCGCGCGCCCTTCGCCGCGACGACGCGCGGATCGTGCTGCCCGTACCATCGGACGTTCTTCGGAACGTTGAGCCCGTGCTCGGTCCAGTTTTCCACCGTCGCGAGGGACTCCTCTGGCAACCCGCCGAGCTGCCCGGCGATCTGGCCCAGCGCGTCGTCCACCAGGATCTGCCACGCAGCATCGGGCATCTCCGGGCTGAAGATCTGCCGTCCCTCGACCAGCGAGCCGTCCGCCTTGCGGAGGAACGTCCCCTCCGGCCACGGGATGGAGGTGTTGCCTTCGAGATTCGCCAGATTGCCGATCATGGCGGCGGGCTTGTACACCGCCGGCTCCTCCCGGCACAGGCGGATCAGTTCCGGCTCGCCCTGCGGCCGATGGAGACGCACGGCGAAACCCCAGTTCCGCGCCAGCTCCGCCCGCAACTCCACCGGCGGATTGATGCAGTGCATCTGGCCCAGCCGCGGCAGCGTGTGCCCGGGCCGGAACCGCGGCGGCGTCTGCCTCCGCACCCAGGCCGCCGCGGAATCGCCCGCCTCCCCCGCCCGCGCCGCGAACGCGCCGAGCGCAACCCCTGAGGCCGTCCGAAGAAACACCCGTCTGTTCATCCCCCTATTCTCCGCATCGTCAGCCCTGGAGTCCGCAGCCTCCCGCGTCTTCACCGAGTACATCATCGCCACAGGGCCCTGTGGCCGGCCCGCGACGCTCACATCCCCCCGGCGCGAAGTGGATAGAGTTCCGCGTGCAGCGTCCGCGCCGCCTCGCGCATCTCGGGATAGGGGTCGTCGGTCGCATTGACGAAGCCGATGTTGTAGTTCTCGCCGTCGGCGCGGCCGGTAAGGGCCTGGTCGAGATACTGGAACCAGTGCGCCCCGACGCACCACGGAGCGGTGGCGGCGGCGCGGACATAGGCGGCATAGGCTGCGGCCCGCTCCTGCTGGTTCGCCGTCGCCCGCAGGCCGGCGTCGAACATGCCGCGGTCGAGCGCGCCGAAGTGGAACTCGCCGATGAGCACGGGGAAGTCCATCTCCACCGCCAGTTCGTCCGACGTGCGCCCATCCGGCTTCGCGTCGTAGATGTTGAACGAGACGACATCGCAGTGGCGGCGCGCGACGTCGACGACCGTCCGGTCGTACGCGCCGCTGAACCGGCAGCCGAGGTAGGGCACGCCAGGGAAGTTCCGCGTCATGGCGGCGCGGCAGACGCGGAAGTACTGCTCTGCCATCACCGTATCGAGCGCGGCCAGCTCGCCCCGTGCGGCGCCGCGCTGCTCGACCGAAAGCTCGAACGGCGCGGCGACCGCCTCCCATGATGCGAACGCGGTCTTCCACGCACGGTTGAGCGAGTCAACCGTCCCGTGCGCCGCCCGCAGCTTCTCCAGCAGCGCCTTCTTCGCGAGGAACGAGGCATCGTTCTTCTGGAGGCAGAGCGCCGCGATGCCGGTGGGCGCCCGGTTCGGATCCTTCCACGGCGCGCCGAGCACCCACGGCAGCTCGTTGTGGATGAACACGCCGAGCAGCCACGGGGAGTCCTTGAACTCCGCCAGCGAGGCCATCTCGCGGTCAAGGCTCTTCTCAAAGCCGGGGTCGAAGGGGTCGGGGAAGGGCTTCTTCTTCTCCAGCCCCGCCTTCATGTGGCTCGTCGCGACGAACGAGGGTGCGCCCGGCGAGTTGAGAGCCAGCGTGAACGGAACGCGGCCGAGGCGCGCGCCCTCGACGGCACTCCAGCAGCCGAGCGTGTTGAGGCCCCAGCTCGGGAGCCGGCGGACCGCGCTCTCGAAGAACCGCTGCGGGTACTCCGGCCCGTGCTTGCGCAGTAGATTGGCCGCGAAGAAGTCGAAGGAGCGGCCCCGACCCCGCCCCGAGTAGAACGACGCGAAGGGATTGTCCGCGGCCGGCAGCCACTCGTAGCACGCCTCGCGGCCGGCGACGATCGTCGCCGAGTTGAAGCGGACGCAGGTGATGCCGCTGGACCAGAACAGCCGGCCCTCCGGATCCACGAACCACCACTTGCCCCCGTGCTTCGCAACGCGGAACCGGCCGGTGGCCTCGAGCTGCGGACCCGCCTTCCAGCCGCCGTACTTGGTGCGGTCCGCCGGCGGCGGATGGGCCTTCAGGTCCTCCTCCTCGGTCCGGAGGCGTGCGGCCAGCTCGGCCTCGTCGTGCAGCTTGCCCGGCCAGTTGGCGCCGTTGTACTGGCCGAAGCGGTCGACGAACGCCTTCCGTCCCTCCGCCGGCAGCGGGAGCCACTCGACGCGATGCAGCAGGATCGTGCGCTCGCGGTCGGGACGCGGCGAGTAGACCTGGAACGACGCGATCGCCGCCGCGTCGAACGCGCCGCCCACGGAAATCGGACGGTCATCCTTCCCCGCCGGCCCGCCCCGCGGCGGCTGACCACGCATGCCGATGATCGGCGGCGGCTGGGCGATCGGCATGAGGATCCGGATCCTCTCCTTCGGACCAACCTCGACGCCTCCCTGCCGGAATTTCTCATCCTTGGACGCCGGATCGACGCGCACGTTGACCGGGAAGGCGGTGTCGGTCGGATTGGAGACGGTCAGCGCCAGATGCCCCGCCCCAGACCAGTCGGCCGGATAGCCGAGTGCGCTTGCGGCGAACTTCACGCTCGGCCACTGGGCGCCGCCGCTGAAGGTGATCCGCAGGGCCGTCGCCCCGGCTTCCTCCACGGCCTCGATTCGCGAGGCGTTCGTCACGAGCTTCGCGCGGACGGCCTCGCTTGTGAGGTCGAGAGCCGGCGGCACAGGCGCCGCCACAGAGACGCCGGCGCGTGCGATTCCGAGAGCCGCAACGATCGGGCACAAGCGGACGAACAACGGCGAACGCACGTCGGTTCGGGTCATCGCAGGCACTCCCGGTTTGGATTTCCAGCCAATACCGGCGCGCCCCCCCCGAGGTCAAGCCGGCGATGTTCGGCCGATCCGGGCGATGTCGAGGAATGCGATTGCCGACCGGGTGCGGGGTGTGTTTTCCTCCCCCCGGCATGAGCGGGCAACCGGGATTCGTTGGTCGCATATGGACTTGGAGTCGCGGCGGCATGTTCCTCCCCCGCGACAACGGCCCTTGCGCCGGGCGGCCGCCGTGGGCAACCGTCGCGAAGAGCCTCCCGCGCGCCCGCGCAACCCGCCGTGACGTGTGGCGGTTGACGGTCATGACGTCGATTGCGCTTGCCCGCTCTTCCGCGCCAGCGCAGCTCTACACCGACACCGGCAGCCCCGCGAATCCGCCCTGGAGCGAGATCCTGCCGACGCTGAACGACGATGCCCCGGACAACGGCCCGGTGCCGGGGTCGGTGATCGACGTAAACCAGGCCGCCGTCGAGGTCGGTCTGTACGGCAACCGCCCGGTCAGGGTCGGCACGCAGAGGATCCACGTCTGTTGCAATACGTCCGTCAGTTCCGCGAACTTCACGAACTTCACCCGCTGGTACCAGACCGACGGCAACACGCAGGTCTTCCGCCTGTTCGCCCAGGATGAGAACACGGCCAACACCCGCGTCGGCGCGGCCCGTTGCGAAGCCTTCACGGTGGATGGGTGGAACTACACGAACGACGCGACGCACGAATGGACGGGCCGCTTCACCATCGCCCGCCGGACCAGCAACTACGCCATCTTCCAGGCTTTCAACGACGTGAACGAATGGGCCGTTCAACTGAACATCAACGGCAACGGTTCGCTGACCGTGAACAATCGGTGGGGCACCGATGTCGTCGTCACCAATTCCGACGGCAGCGCGAAGAATTTCGATGGCATCGGCTTCGATGTCCGCGTCCGGGACGACGGGCGCAACTACAAGGTCTGGATCGATGGGGTCTTGTGGAGCGACTACTACTATCCCCGGGCGACCGGAGAGACCACCTTCCGCTGGGGCACGTATTGCGGCAGTGACGTCATACCCACCAATTTCTCGCTCATCCTGGTGAGTGGCGCGCAGGTGCAGTCCTGGCCGGGCAACCTGGAAGCGGCCACCACCGCCACCGTCAAGGCCAACAACACGACGAATCTGAACGTCGGGACGAGCTGGGTGGGCGGCGCGGTCCCCGGACTCTACAACCAGGCGGTATGGGACAGCACCGTCTCCGGTGCCAACACGACCACGCTCGGCAACGATCAGACCTGGGCCGGCATCAAGGTGCAGAATCCGGGCGGACTCGTGACCATCAACGGATCCAGCACCCTGGGCTTGGACGCCGCCGGCGTGGATCTCGGCGCCGCCACGCAGAACCTCGCGGTCAATTGCCCGGTGGAGTTGACGTCGTCCGGCGCATGGACGGTCGCGGCGGCCCGGATGGCAACGT